>JAYVGG010000019.1:0-22717 GCA_043772475.1 Burkholderiales bacterium | reverse complement strand
CGCAACATGTATCGCGGCACGGCGGCAGCATTCGCGAGTGATGCGTTGGCCTTGGTGCTTGCACAGGAGGCAGTGGCGGTGGGTGCCGATCAAGCGCTGACGGCGGCGGAGCGAGTGTTTTTGTACATGCCCTATATGCACAGCGAATCGAACGTTATTCACGACGAAGCCCTGCGCTTATTTGAAGCGAACGGCATAGAAAACAATCTCAGTTTTGAGCGTCGGCACAAAGCCATCATCGACCAATTTGGCCGCTACCCGCATCGCAATGCGATTCTTGGTCGTGAATCCACCGAACAGGAGATTGCGTTTCTGAAGTTGCCGGGGTCGAGTTTTTGATGTTGGTTCGCAACGTCCTTGGGCGCGAATCGCTTCGCGCGGCGCGCCCTGCAAGGCTGTGGTTCTTCTTTGGAGTCTTGTATGAATAAATTTCTCGCTCTCCTCACCGCTTTAATTTCCACCACGGCCCTAGCCGACCCCGCCGCCCTCACCCGCTGCCGTGCGCTCACGGATGCGAGCGCGCGCCTCGCGTGCTACGACGCAATCACGCTGCCCACGCCTGCGAGCACCCGCGAGCCCATCCGCACCATCGCCCCAAACCCCGCGCCAGATAAGGCGTTTGGCCTGCCCGCCAAGTCGGATGCGAACGAAATCCAATCCATTGAAAGTACGATCCCCGGACGCTTTGAAGGCTGGAAGGCGCGCACGCGCATCACGCTTACGAATGGGCAAGTCTGGCAGATCACCGACGATAGTTCTGGCTTTTGCGAATGCGATAACCCGAAGGTCACCGTTGCGCGTCGTGTGTTTGGTGGGTATTGGCTGGAGATTGAGGGGAAATCGCACGCGCCGAGTGTGAAGCGGGTGAAGTGATAATCCTAGAAACGGCAATCTGCCGAATCCCTAATAGGGGCGCGGAGTTTGGGCATTTTAACGATTGCCGCTTGCAGACTAGCCCACGCATTCTGCACTTCGTCGCCCACCACTTTTAGCGCTGCACCATTGCGCTACGATGCCGTCTATCGCAACCAACAGGAGGCCGCAATGCTCAAACTTATTCTCTGGCTGATTCTTTTTATCGTCTCGTGGCCGCTAGCCCTTTTGGTGCTGGTGTTGTATCCGCTGGTGTGGCTGCTGCTACTGCCGTTTCGGCTGGTTGGCATTGCGGTGTCGAGCGTTTTTGCTCTCCTGCGCGCACTGCTGATGTTGCCCGCGCGCCTCTTGGGCGCGCGCGGGTAGCGGGCTATTTTTTCTTTTTGGCCGCGCGCGCGGCAGCCAGCGCATCGACGACTTTTTGATATTCAGCCAGATATTTTTTGGTGGGCATTTTTTTAATTTCAGCACCAATCAAGTCAAGCGCCAAGTCGTCGATTTTCTTAAACCGAATACACGAAGCACCCATATCGAGCTTCTTGCCCGTGGCTTTCCAAGCTGCTTGAAATTTTTGCGCGCGCTCAGGGGCCTCTCCCTCGCCGTAAAGGCACGATAGGTAAACCGCCATGTGGTTTTTTTGTGAAGCAAGGCCCGCGAAAGGCACCGGCAGCTTTGGGTCGCAGTGATAGCCCGCCGGGTAGATCTTATGCGGCACCACGTAGCCGATCATGCCGTAGCTCATGCACTCCTCGTAATTTTTATCGAGGTTCGCCAAGATCACCTTTCGCACGGCCTCAATCGCGGCACGGCGATCTTCGGGGAGTGACTTGAGATATTCGCTAACGGTGGACGCAGATGATTGCATTTTGGTTTCCTCGCCAAAAACTAGAACTGCATTTTTACCCCAGCGCTAGCACCCCCCTGCCCGGCACTGCGATTAAGTGTGCCATCGAGCTGCCAGCCTTTCGCCACATCGGCGCGCAGGCCAAGCTGCGCGGTGGTTTTTTGCCTTTGCGCGCCGAACCATTCGAGGCTCGGTGTCAAGCTACCCACGGCGCGCTCTAGCGCCACACCCCATGCGGCGTGGTTATTGCCGCTTGCGTGCGTACCGCCTAGGTTGAGGTGAACGCTGCCAAATTCTTTGCCGTTACAGCTCACAATGCCGTTCACACCCGTTACCTGTGCGGCACCGCGTGTACGTGACCACGCCGCGCTCACGGCCGCGTTGCAGCCGGCCTCGTTTGATTCACTCACGCGCCATTTCACCTGCGTGCCGGTCGTGGTGGCAGCGGTAGTACGATCCCGTGCTACGAGTGCCGCGAATTCAAACGCCGCAAAGGGCGAATACGCGGGCGCGATATTGAGCACCTCGCCGCCACTAGGCTGACGGGCGAACCACATTTCTACATGCCCAGCGCCGACATCGTTGACGTTGGCATCATCGACAGCGAGTGGGCGACCGGCGAGGGCGGGGACCTGGACGCTCGCGAAAAAAAGTGCGCCCAGAACCTGCGCGCAACATGAAACCCTAATATCCGCGCGGCTCTTCAGCGCTTTTTGCACACGCCTACTCAAAACTCTTGGCGCACGATATTGCGTGTAGCGGTGATGTCACCAATTTTATAGCGCATGGTCATGGCATTGGCGCTGTTAAAACTAAAGGTGATGTCCCCCACTGGTGTGACCACGCGGTTCGCCCCATTCCAAGGGCCCGTGACCGATGTTGCCCCCGTGACACGGTAGAGAATGCTGGTGCAGCCCGTCGGCGTAACCGGGCAGCGTGAGGCCACGTACCAAATCGGCTTGCCGGTCACATCGTAGGTGTACCAGGCGGCAAAAAGAATATCGTACTGCTGCACCATGGCGATGCCCCAGCCGTCTTCGGCGGGGTTCCACCATAAATCGCTGTAATCAACCGTGGGTGGCGCGATGCCGTTTGCGAACACCTGCCGCGTGAGCACTTTGGTATTGGTCACGTTGTTGATGGTGATGACCATGGTCGCGTTATTGATGTCGGTGAAATCAAGTGTGGCCGTGCCGACCGTCGACACCACTTTGCCGGTCGCATTCCACGGCACGGTGGGTGGCGTGGGGCCGTCAACGCGAAAGACAGGGCTCGTGCAACGGTTGTTGGTGAGCGGGCAATTACCCAGCACCACCCAGATTGGCGCGCCTAAGTTATCGTAGGTGTAGACCGCGCCAAACAAGATATTACGGCGCTGCGCGATGCTCATGCCCCAGCCGTCTTCGGCGGGGTTCCACCAGAGTCCGCGGTACGGGTTATCGAGCACGGCAGCGGGGGCGATGTTGACCAAGTTTTCGCGCACGATGAATGTGCCGGTGATGGGCTTAGCAATCGGCAAATCGGTAAAGGCGGTATTGGCACCCGCATTCACGATTGGCAACGCCGCAATCGCATCGACCACGACCATGCTCGCCGTGGTGACGCGACCAAATACGGTGAAGCCGCCGTTTTGCGTATCGAGATTGGCCGCGTTATTACCCAGATTGATAAACCACTCCGAAGTGGCGCTATTTGGGTCGCCACCGAGCTTTGCCATGGCGATGGTGCCGCGCACGTTCGAGCGGCTCGCATTGAATTCATTCGCGATGGGCGGGTTTTTTGGCGTTGAGAACGGTTGATTGGCAGCGCTATCCCAGCCGTAGCCGCCGCCCTGAATAATGAAGCCGGGAATACTGCGATGGATAAACGAATTGTTAAAGGCGCCGCTATTTACATAAGCGAGAAAATTGGCAACAGTGCGTGGTGCAGTGGCATCGAAAAGCTCAATATCAATCGGGCCCGAGCTCGTATTGAGCCGAACCACGGTGGCGTGCGCACTTATGCCGATGGAAATTAAAGCGATTGCCAGCACGTGAGCAAATTGGCGTAAAAATTTCATAGCGGCCTTCATTAAAATGGATATAAAAGAATTGGGTGCGTTATTTTAGTCTGCAACCGTTTTGAAATGCGTGAAATTCCAAGCACTAGCGTCGGCGCGCAATTTCAGCCAGAATTACGCACCATTCATCGCACTCAAGGATTGTCATGATAAAAATAATGTTGTGTATTCTGGCGCTGTTTCTACAAGTTTCACCTGCACTTGCACAGTACCGGCACGCGGCCTTTGCCAGCGCGACCCCGCCACCGTTACCGCAAAAAATCGTCATTATTCCCGCTGAGATTCGGGTTCAGGAGCTTTCGGTCGGCGGCATACTGACCAAGCTTCCCGACCTCACCGATCTTGCCTCGGCGAACCTGAGTAAATCCTCACGCACGTTTCTCACCGAAAAAAAATCGCTTGAGGCGAAAGAAATCCCACCTAATTTGAGCGCGGGCGAGAAAGAACAACTCGAAGACTACCTGGCCACGTTTTACATGGTCGGACTCAGCGCCTTCAACACCACCCGCGCAGGCGGCGCGTGGCAGCACAAGCGCGAAAATTTTGATTATTCGCTGGGCCAGGGTCTTAATTTTTTACGTGAAAAAACTGGAGCCGACGCCGCCCTCATGATTGTGGGCGAGGATATTGTGTCCTCAGGCGGCAGAAAAACGGCGGCAATACTAGGCTTGCTCGCGGGTGTGGTTGTGCCCACGGGCACGTCCGTAGTCTTTGTGTGTATGGTCGATTTGAAGACCGGCGATTTGCAGTGGATTCACTCCACATCAAGCGGTGTCAAAGACTTGAGCAACCCCGAATCAGCCAACACCATGATCACCGAAATGCTCGCGGCCTACCCGCTCGCCAAACAGTGAAATCGCTCGCACGCCGATCTATCGCGCACGCGTTAGTGTGCGCCATGGCGCTCAATAGCACGCTGGCACTGCCCGCGCTCGCGCAGACCATCATGCCCTTCAAGGGGCCGCCGACAAAGGCCGAGCTTCTCATCGAAGAGGATCGGGTGTGGAGCATGTCTGAAGATGCGGATCGTACAATTCGCAGAAAAGATGCCATTCTCGATGCGCCCGAGGTGAATGCCTACTTGCAGTCGCTTATGGACAAGCTCTACCCCGAATTCAACGGCGCGATCCGCGTTCGCGCGATTGATGATCCTCAGGTCAATGCTTTTTGCCTCGCAAACGGTAGCGTGTATATCCACCTCGGCATGTTGGCGCGGCTCGGTAACGAGACGCAGCTTGCGACCGTCTTGGCGCATGAGGGTGCCCATTTTGTACATCGCCATGGTTACCAAAACATGCAGTCGGCGCATACCAATTCAGGCTTTGCGGTGGGGGCAACGATTTTATTGGGCGGCATTGGTGCGCTGCTCGGTGGGCTGGGTGGTGCTTCCAGTGCGGCGGGGTTTTCGCGCGATTTAGAGCGCGAGGCAGATCGCATCGGCTTTGAGCGCTTAGCGCTCGCGGGCTACGATGTGCGCGAGGCGCCGAAGGTGTTTGAGACGCTGGGAAAGGTGGCCAAGATCGAAGACAAATCGGCGTTTTTTCTTTTTGCCTCTCACCCCAAGCTGCAAGAGCGCGTCGAAAGCTATCAAGAGCTGCTTGCCAAAGCCACACCCGCCGATAAGCCCGCAATCGATGAAGCAAAGTTTGCGCACCTCATTGTTCCACTACGCGAGACCTGGCTCACGCGTGAGCTCGGCTCGGCCCGCTATAAACAAGTGATTTTCTGGCTAACGCAATCCGATGCGGCCAAAGATTGGCCTAAGCATTTTCAGTATTACCTTGGCGAAGCTTATCGGCTGCGTAACGAAGATAAAGATGCGCCGCTATTACTCACCGCCTACCGTGATGCCATCGCGTCAGCGCCTGACTACGCGCCTAGCTATCGCGCACTCGGCATGGCGCTGCATAAAAAACTCGACCCTGAAGCCGCACCAACGCTTCAAAAATATCTCGCACTGGCACCTCATGCCAACGACCGTTTATTTGTTCAACAACTACTTGAGCCCCGCAAATGACTTCATCCACTCTGCTTTCCCGTGCTGCACTTTTTTTTGTTGTTGTTGCCGCTTTACTCAGCAGCGGGTGCGTTAGCGTTAACCGCATGACAGAAGGCGCGCAGAGCGCCTATGACGGCAAGGTTGTTTTTACAGCACCAGTTGGCTGGGTTCGGTACGACGCACCGGGGCAGCCAGTTACAATCACGCGCGACGGTGCCACAATCCAAACGGCAAACATTCGTTACGGGAAATCTGAAACCGTGTTTCCTAAAACAAAACCTGTACTCGGTAGCGGCCGCCTCCCCCAAGAAATTGGTGAAATGGCGGTCGCGGAGCGCCGCTCACAGCTCGGCAACACCCCGCTCAAGGTGAAGGAAATTGTCCCTGCCATGGTTGGTGGTGTGCAGGGGTTTCGCGCGCAAGGCACCTACCGCAACGAGCGAGGTGCGCCTTATGAGACGGTCATCGCGGGTGCGCTAGTGGGCGACTCACTCGTGATTGTTAGCTATCAGGCGTTGGCCGTTAATTTTTTTAGTCGCGATCTCGCCTCGTTTGACACGTTATTAAATTCATTGGTGCTGAAGTAGTTAATTTGCCGGCGCGGGGCGCAGTAACGCTTATTGACGGTAGTCAACAATTCAAACTACAATTTGGCTACTTGAACGTAGCAACAAGCCACTTGTGCCCGCGAGCTAACGCTGCAAATCCTCCACAAGTACTCAGCCACCACAACCGAAGGAGCTATTCCATGCTAATCCGCCTATTGCTTGCCCTGGGCCTAGCCGCCCTATCGCTGTCAAGCTTCGCCCGCCCCAATGACCTCGTCGTGCGCTTAACGCTCGCCGACCGCGCTACCCAGACCGATCAAGAAATCGTGCTCGATGTGAGCTTCACCAATGTCGGCGCCGTGCCGCTCACGATTGCCAAATGGCTGGTGCCCGATGGTGAGATTGATGGCGACATTTTCTTTTTGAGTAATAACGGCCAGCCCGTCGCCTATCACGGCCCCATCGTGAAACGCGCACCGGCCACCGCGCAAGATCTCATCACGCTGGCCCCCGGCGAGAGCGTGAACGGCTCGGTTGATATCACGGGCTACTACGATTTTTCAAAATCGGGCGTGTATTCGATTCAGTACGGCGTATCGGCCAGCCAAATTTTTGCGGGCAAGCCTGCGCGTAATGCCAATTACAAACTCGCCGCCGTGGCGGAGTCAACCATGCTCGGCGAAGTGCTTTCTAATGAAGTCATCACCGTCGCTGAGGGTCGTCGCAGCGCGCTCGTCGATCGTTTAGAAAAATCGGCCACGGCCAAGCCAGAGGGTGCCACCCCACAAGCGATTTCATTCGCCGGTCGGTGTAGCGCAACACAGCAGAGCACGATTCAAAGCTCTGTCAGCGCATCGCAAAGCATGGCCAACAATAGCGTGAGCTATCTGAACGGCACCCCCGGTGCCACGCCGCGCTACACCACATGGTTTGGCACCTACTCCAGCGCCAATTGGAGCGAAGTCAAAGGCCATTTCGTCAATATCAAAGACGCGCTTGATACCAAGCCGCTCACCTTCGATTGTGGCTGCAAAAAACAATACTACGCCTACGTTTACCCGACACAGCCGTACACGGTCTACCTATGCCGCGCCTTCTGGACTGCGCCACTAACGGGCACCGATTCCAAAGGCGGCACGATTATTCATGAGCTCTCGCATTTCAATGTGGTGGCGGGCACGGATGATTTTGCCTACGGCCAAACTGCCGCCAAAGCCCTCGCCATTTCAGACCCGGCCAAGGCGCGCTTTAACGCCGACAGCCATGAGTATTTTGCTGAAAATACACCCGGCCAGCCCTAATGCGACGCGCTGCGCTGCCCACTCTGATTGCGCTGTGGGCAGTGGCGGCTAGCGTGGTGAGTACCCCGGTGATGTCGGGTGATTTCGCCTTCAAATGCCGCATCAGTGCACCCGCCAAAATTCAGGCGGGCAAAAAAATCCCACTCACGTTTACGCTCACCAACAAGGGCTCGGGTGCTGTCAACGTACTGACATGGAATACGCCGCTCGAGGGCCTCACCGGTACATTCATGCGCGTGAGTGCCCCTGACGGCACCGAGCTTGCCTACGGCGGCCCGATGGTGAAGCGTGCGCCGCCCACCGCAGAAAACTACCTACGCATTCGCAAAGGCAGCACGCGCGGGCGCACGATTGACCTTGCGCGCGCCTACTCGTTCACGAAGCCGGGCGTGTATCGCATTGCCTTCACGGGCTCGCTTGCCGATGTGTATGCCGGTGCGATCAACAAGGCGCGTTCGTTTGAGCAACTGGTACCGCTAAGTGTGGCGTGCCCAGAAATAAAGCTCGACCTGCAACGCTAAGCGTGCATTGACGCGCCCAAATGGCGCCGCCAAATTGCGCTCCCAAATCGCGCCCCCAAACGGCGCGCGAACATCGCCCCAAACCCTACGCCCCTATTGGCTTTCCACGACATTGCACGATTGCGTTATGATCACTACGCAATCTGCGGAGACGAAAAATGAATCGCAAAGTAAACATTTTTGCTCTCATCATTTTATTGTCCGCCTGCGGTGGCGGCGGCAGTGATAGTAGTGCGCCGCCTGCCACTGGCGGCGGCCCGATCGTGGTCGCGCCACCGGTACTAGCGGGCCTCGCTTCCGCGCAGAACCCCATCACCGGCAATTGCTCGGTCGCCAACGGCGGCAGTGTATTCACCAATGCCGAAGTCGAGCCCTCCGTTGCGATCAACCCACGCGAGGCCAATAATCTCATCGGCGCGTGGCAGCAAGACCGCTGGAGCAATGGCGGCGCGAATGGGGTGGTATCGGGCTATTCAACTGATGGTGGTAACTCTTGGCAGATCAGCACCGCGCCGTTTTCGCGCTGCACCGGCGGCACGGCCACCAACGGCGGCGATTACGAACGCGCGACGGACCCATGGGTAAGCTTCTCGCCCAATGGCACCGCCTACCAAATGGCGCTGGGCTTTAACGGCAATACTTTTACGGCGGGCAGTGCGAGTGCCATGCTTGTTTCACGCTCAACCGATGGCGGGCGCAGTTGGTCGAACCCCGCCACCTTGATTCGCGATGGCGCGCAGTTTTTTAATGATAAAAATATGCTCGTAGCCGACCCCGTGGCGACCCGTAACGCCTATGCGGTGTGGGATCGATTGGCTCCCACTGGCAACGGGCCGACTTGGTTCGCGCGCACGGTCGATAGCGGCGCAACGTGGGAGCCCGCCAAACTTATTTACGACCCTGGCACGTTAAGCCAAACCATCGGCAACATCATGGTGGTGCTGCCGAACGGGACGTTGATCAACGCGTTTACGCAGCTAGACCCGATCGCGCGCGGCAACACGCAAGCGAGCTTAAACATCATCCGCTCCACCAACAGCGGGGCGACATGGTCAGCCCCGGTTCGCATCGCAGAAATACTTTCCGTCGGCGCGCGTGCCCCGGATAGTGGCGCATTCATTCGCGATGCGGCGATTATTCCCTCGCTCGCGGTGGGCCCCGCCGGTGAGCTCTATATCGTCTGGCAGGACGCAAGATTTACCGATGGCGTTCGCGATCAAGTGGCGATCTCGCGCTCGCTTGATGCCGGTCTCACGTGGAGCCCACCCGCACGCGTGAATGCCGATACCAGCGTGCCCGCCTTCATCCCCACGGTACACGTGCGCGCCGATGGGCTGGTTGGTGTGAGCTATTTTGATTTTCGCTCCAACACCGCCGACCCTTCCACGCTGCCCACCGATTACTGGCTCGCCCGCTCGCGCGATGGCGTGACATGGAGCGAATCGCGCATCGGTGCGGTATTCGATTTTTTCCACGCACCCAATACCCCGCGCGGCTATTTCATTGGCGACTACATGGCGCTCACCAGTGCGGGCAATCAATTTATGGCGTTTTATGTGCGGGCAAACGGCGATGCGGCCAACAACACCGACGTATTTGCCACACCAATCACGGTGGCCGTGAATGCACTCGAAAGCAAGCGCGCCGCCACCGAGCCTGCGCCGGCAATCTCGGATGAATTGCGCGCAAGAGTTGGCAAGCGCAATAGCGAAATTTTCGCGCGGCGTGTGCCGGGGTGGAAGCATCCGTTCCCACTGCGGGCTTTGCGCCGCTGATTTTTTATGTGCACAAACCCCTGAAACCCTAATAACGGCGCGGTGTTTGGCGCATTATGCGGATCCCACCTCGACCTGCGACAACTCAAGGCTACGCCCGACGAGGGATCTCATCCGATTCAAGCTCGCGCTGCATTCGCCGGCGCGAGACCTACACAGCGCAGATTCCCAAGCGAATAAGATCCCTCCGCTGCGCGCTGGCCCTAGCCCACCCTGAGGATGGCCGTGTTTGAAAGGGTCGCGTCAATTTGCGTAAAGCCTGCCGAACCGCAATCTGCGTCACGCTCTAGTTACAGGCGACGGAAACAGAAAAGTATCCTAGAATAAATTTCGCGCGCGGCTCTCTGATTGCGTTTATCGCAATCAGGGGCTTTTGTTCTGAGAAGTAGGGCAACGCAAATCGTCAACTTTCTGTAAGATGCACCGTTGCTCAGTTGACAAAAAAACTAAGGGGGGCGAATGAGTACAGAAATGACCGACGCGCTCGCGCGTTTGCAGGCGGGTGAAACCGACGCGATGCGAAAATTTTTTGAGCTCTCCTACGACGAACTAAAACGCCTCGCGCACTCGCGCTTGTGGGCGGCGAATCTGAAAAACAGTTTCGCGACTGAATCCCTGCTCCACGAGAGCTACCTACGGCTCTCGAATCTCAACGATGTGGCGATCCCGGATCGCAAACATTTTTTTGCCTACGCGTCGCGCGTGATGAAAACCGTGATTCTCGATCTAGTGCGGGAAGCGAACGCTGAACGTCGCGGTAGTGGGGAAGCCCCCGTAACGCTCAACACCGATCTAGCGCAAATTGCCGCCAAGGGCGGCGACGTGGAAGCCATTAACGATGCCCTCAAAGATCTAGCGCGCGTGAGCCCGGATCTTGCGACCTTAGTTGAGATGCGATTTTTTGGTGGCCTCACCGAGCCCGAAATCGCCGACCTACTCGGTATCTCCGAGCGCACCGTGCGCCGTGAATGGGAAAAAGCGCGCGCAGCCCTTCTCGTACTGCTCGAAAGCTAGTACGCCGCTCGGCTACAAACTGCCCGCATCCCACCGGGAATGCGCCGCCTTTCTCTTTTCCGCCCGCCCGCTCGAAAAATATTTTTAAAAATCATGGCGGGTTTTGCCTCAGAAATCCGTTTGAGTCAGTAAGCGAGCAATTTTCTTTAGAAACGTCCAACCCCATGCCCCTCCAATACGAACACTGGCAGCGTGCCCTCATCCTCATGGATACCGCCGTCAATTTAACGACCGCCGAGCGCGATGCGTGGCTCGCACGCACCTGTGCCGAAGAGCCGCAGGTGGCACCGCTACTCAAGAAACTTCTGAGCGCCCATCAGCGCGTCGAGACCAAAGACCTGCTCGCAACCCTGCCGCGTTTGCAGCGCCGCCTGCCGACTAAAACCACCGGCACGGCTGGCTTGCAAGTGGGGCCGTTTGTATTGATCGACGTGCTGGGCCAAGGCGGCATGGGCTCGGTGTGGCGCGCGCGCTATGCTGATGATCGGATGAAGCGCGAGGTGGCCGTGAAGCTGCCCGCGACGCTCGATAACCCCGCCGCCCTAGCCAGCCTACGCGAGCGCTTTGCGCGGGAGCGCGATTTTTTAGCCCAGCTCACGCACCCCAATATCGCGCGCCTTTACGACACCGGTGTGAGCGAAACTGGCCAGCCGTTTTTAGCGATGGAGTACGTGGAAGGCGCGCCGATTGATCTCTACTGCGGCTATAAATGCCTCACGATCAAGGCACGCTTGACGCTATTCATGCAAGTGCTGGAAGCCGTCGATTACGCGCATCGGCAGCTCGTACTTCACCGCGACTTAAAGCCCGCCAATGTATTGATCGACACGGCGGGCCAAGCGCGGTTGCTTGATTTTGGGGTGGCAAAACTATTGCCGAAAGAGGCCAGCTTAGATGCGGCAACCGGCAGTGAGCTCACCCAAGAAGCCGGTGCCGCCATCACGCTCGCCTACGCGGCACCCGAGCAAATCAACAACGGCGCACTCTCGACGGCGACCGATGTTTACGCGCTCGGCGTGATGCTCTACAAATTGCTCACCGATGCCTCCCCCTACCAGCCCAAGCGCGATTCACGCGGTGCGCTGGAAGACGAGGTACTGAGCGGGGTTCCAGCCATGGCCTCTAGCCGAATACTCGCGAGCGATGCACTGGCCGAGCGGCAAATAAAGGCCTCGGCATTACGCCGCGCGCTGGCGGGAGATCTCGATACCATTCTCGCCAAAGCGCTGAAGAAAGAGGCCGAGGAACGCTACCCCACCGTGGCCGCGTTCGCCGACGATGTAAAACGCCACCTTGCCCAAGAGCCAATAGGGGCGCGGCCTGACAGCATTTGGTATCGCGCAAATCGGTTCGTGGCGCGCCACCGTTTGGCCACCTTTGCAAGTGCGCTGGCCGTGACTGCATTAATCGGCACCACGGGTGCGGCAGTGTGGCAGGCGGGCGTGGCGAACGCGAATGCAACGCGCGCGGCGAAAGAATCCGCGCGTCTTGTGACCGCGCAAAAATTTTTGGCCGGTGTATTTGCCGGTGCCGACCCAGAGCAGACCAAGGGGGCGAATGTGAGTGCGCGCGATATTTTGGATCGGGGGCGCGACACGGCAGAAAAGGAGCTCGCGAGCGACCCGGAGGCGTTGGCATTGGTGCTGGCACAGATTGGTGATATTTATTTTCGGCTCGGGTTGCCGGATCAGTATCTTGGGATTCAGAAGCGGCGGGTAGCGGTGCTTGCGGCGCAGCCGGGGGCGGATGTGAATGCGTTGGTGGATGCACAGTTGGCCCTTGGTAAAGCGCTCGGGGAAAGCGGGCAGGCCGCAGATAGTGCGGAGGCGATGAAGATTTTGACGGCGGCGCACGCGACGGCGGTGGCGCGGGGGGCGGCGGCGGAGAAGATTGTTTGGGCGTTGTGTTTGATTGGTGACGAGCATCGCGGCGAGCGCAGGCTCCCGCAGGCGCGCACCCATGCGGATGAAGCCTTGACGCTCGCCGAAAAATTACTGCCAAACCCGCATCCAATCTTGGCGGCGGCCTACATGCTCGATGCGATGGTCGCGCGCGATCAAGGAAAATTTGACGATGCCCGAAAATCGTTTGCCAAGACAGTCGCGATAGATGCCACCGGACGCGGGCGCGGCAAGCTCGATCAGGCGCTAACGCTCACCACAATGGCGCAGATGGAGTTTGACGCGGGCGACTATTTGGCGGCACAGGGTGGGGCGGTGGCGGTGCTGGACTTCGCGCGCGCGCATCTTGGCAACGTGGAATTTAATCTCGCACCAGCCAGACGCATTGCGGTGTTTTCCGCGCAGCGCGCAGGCAACGTGACGCTAGCAAGGCAGTACGCGGATGAATTTTTAGCGCCTGAAATCAACTCAGGCCAGCCAATGCGCGTAGGCCTCGCGCACATGGCGCGGGCCGGCGTTGAGCTGGCCGCCGGTAACCTCGACGATGCAGAAGATGAGCTCACGTTGGCCGAACAATTTGTCGCAAAAAATCCGCTCGCGTTGAGCCGTGTTCAGGTCTTTCAGGCTGAGCTGTTGATTCGGCAGGGGGAGTTCGAACAGGCAAGGGAAACACTCGCCCCACTACTGGCCGCGCATCGGGCGAAGTACGGCGACGAAAACGTTGAACTTGCCTCAACGCTGGAATGGCTCGGTGTGGCGGAGGCAAAGCTTAATGAGCGTGTTGCTGCACGCGCGCATTTTGTGCATTCCTGCAAGCTCCGCACAGCCACGCGCGCGCCAAATCACCCGCTACGGGTGCGATGCGATGCCTACCTCGCGCTTACCGACACAACACTTTCTGTCACGCAAAAGGCAGCCGCGCTTACTGCACTTGAATCAACCCTTGCCGCCGGGCGTAAGGACAACATAGCGTTACTCCCCTCGCTACGGGCGGCGAACCAATGGCTTTTATCTCAGCAACAGACACGGCTGGACCCTCAATCGTTTCCCATACTCAACTAGGAGAAATTATGAACAGCAATAAAGCAATTCGAATTCTTTCAGCAATCGGTGGATTAGCGCTCGTCAGCACCTTACCTATTGCCGCGCAAGCCCAGCAATCCATGAAGGTCAGTGATGGCGGCATGGGCAATGGTAAGGTTATTAAGATTGGCGATTGCGGCCCGCTCGTTGTGACCACACCCGGCCAGAGCCAGCGCGTGCCCAATGCGGGCACCGCCGCCAAGAGCAAGCCAGATGCAATCCCCGGTGCCGACGCAGTTTGGCAGGTGGTGTCGCCCGGTGTCATCAACTACTGCGTGCGTTCAGGGGTCGTTAATAATGGCACGGCCCCAAGCGCAGCGCCTTGGACACTCACGCTCGTCGACGGGCGTAGTGCCAACGATCCCGGCTACGCCGAAGACCACAGCACGGCGGGCAAGACAAAGCCCAACACCCATCCGGCGGCACCAGCGCGGGCGGGAACAGCGACGCAACCCGTGCCCGCGAGCAGCGTATCGACGCTGCCCGACACATGGTGTGTCACCAACCTGCGGTGGGAAAAACGGCCGCGCTTGGCTCTGACGCTTACCACCCCCAGCACGGGAACGGCTACCCCACCCATTGTTTGCCGGGTGGATATTAAGGATGAGAAGAAGCTTGCGACAAACGCGAATATCTTGACCGCGCTCGGTGGCAATGCTGTTGTCATTGATACAAGTACGACGTTCCGGCCATCGCCGACAACGAGTTTGCCCGCCAAGAAGATTGAGCTCCCAAAAGCGGCTGCACCTAAGCAATAGCATGGATACCGCGTGCGTGATTGCCTGAAAAGCCAATAACCACGCGGCGTTCCACCCTATCACCCTCACCGGCCTTCGGCACCCCTCTCCCGTGGGAGAGGGGTTGTGATGGTTGGTAGTTCACTGCTTTTTTGGCGTTGCTCACTAACAATGCTTAGGCCGCACGAGCCCACGCGTGATCCCTTGTTAGCTAACCTAGCCAGCCTGCGTTAAACTATAAGCCTCGTATCGCGACTGCCGGAGCCAACCATGCAACTCAATATGCTCGAAGCCAAAAACCAACTCTCCAAACTGGTGCAGGCGGCACTCGCCGGGGAGGATGTGATCATCGCGAATAAGGGTGTGCCGGTGGTGCGTTTAGTGAAGATTGGCGCGCGCGAGGTTGCACGTAAGCCCGGTGCCTGGGCGGCACTGCCGAAGCCTAATCGTGACTGGGATTCTAAGAAATCGAACGCCGAGATTGCGGCTGCGTTATTGGGCGAGAGGTAAGCCGATATGGCGCGCTACCTGCTCGACACCCACCTCATCTACTGGTGGATGACCAACAATTCAGAGCTCGGTAAGCCACTTCAGCGCCTCATCGCAAGAGCAGACGTGATGGTGAGCACGGCGAGCCTGTGGGAGATGGTGCTTAAAAATGCCAAGGGTAAATTGCCTTTACCTGATGGCGCACTCGACGCGCACATCGAGGCGGCGGGGTTCACGGTGCTGCCGATATTGCCTCGGCATATCGAAGCGGCGCGGGCGTTACGCTGTCGCCATGCTGATCCGTTTGATCGGCTCTTGATCGCGCAGGCGGTGTCCGAACAGCTCATTTTTTTGACGCGGGATGCGGCGCTACTTGCGTTGAAGCTTGATGGGGTTGAGGGGCGCTGATTTTTTCAGCGCCTGACCCAATCACCCTCACCCGCCTTCGGCACCCCTCTCCCGAGGGAGAGGGGCATTAAAATAGATGTTGTGATGCGATGATGCTAAGATGCCACTTTTGATCGAGGAAATGGGATGCGAACAACCTTAGACATTGACCCGACTGTTTTGCAAGCAGCGCGTGCGCTCGCGGCAAGCCGTTCCGTGAGCTTGGGGCAGGCGATTTCCGATTTGGCGCTGAAGGGGCTAGGTGCCAGCACGCAGAAGGCCAGCTTGCGCGGTGGCATCCCGGTTTTGAAGGCCCCCAAGGGGGCGAAGCCGCTCACGCTGGAAGACGTTAAGCAAGCGCTGGACGACGAGCTGTGAAGGCAGCGCTGCTCGACGTAAACGTACTACTCGCGCTGGTGTGGGATGGGCACGTTCACCATGGCGATGCACACCAATGGTTTCGCGCGCAAGGCACGCGCGCGTGGGCTTCCTGCGCGATCACCCAGCTTGGTCTTGTTCGATTACTTTCCAACCCACGCATTACGGCTGCATCGGTAACACCGCTTGATGCGGTCGAGGTATTGCGCCGCCTGGTTACTGCGAAGGGGCATCAGTATTGGGACGATGCGCCAGCCGTAACAAGCCTCGCCGCGTTTAGCCACGTTGGTCTGGTTGGCCACCGTCAAGTGACGGACGCTTACCTATTGAGTCTTGCTGCACTTCGCAAAGGCGCGCTCGTCACGTTCGATCAAGGCTTGGCTGCGTTCGCGCGCGCGGGCAAGGTGGGGCCGGTGGAATTGATCGGTTAGCCGCTCGCACCCGTCTGCGTGGGCAAATCAGGCGATGGTGATACAGAGGACTAAGCGGCTCGCGGCTAACGACACTTTTATTGCGCCTGTGTCCAAGCATCGCGACCGCGCCTCATGGGGGCGCCAACCATCGCTCGCGTGGCATCAGCCCGTTGATGCTTGGCGCGTTGACACGCAGCCGCGCCATCTCACTCACCGACACACCACCTCCGCGAACACCCGATTCCCCGCGCGATTGCCGACTTCGCCGTGGCCTTCGCTACAGGTGCTGAGGGTCACGAAGGTGAACTGGCTGCCGTGGCCGCGTTTGAGGCATTGGGCATCGAGCGTGGGCTGCATACGGGCGATGAGCGCATCGTGGCGCGTGTAGGCGCGTGGGAATCGCCTATTCACCTCCGGGCAGGGCACGGGCTCGCGGGCGTTGCCCCACGAGAGGCGAAAACTGTTGGGGTCAATCAAGGGCGCGCTCGGTGCCAGCAGCGACGGCGCCGCTGGTGCGACTGAATGGCTGTGGCCTGTCGCGCTGTTAGGCGAGACGCCGCAATTAAAATGAAGCCGCGCATCAATCACAGAGGCATTACCGCGCACCACAAAGCTGAAGTCGCCGTCACTGAGTAAGCGCCGCCCGGTCTGATCGTTCGTGCGGACTAATCCGCCCACCGGCGGCAACGCATCGAGCCGATAGCTGAGTTTACGCACGGTGCCGGCGGCGGCGTTGCTCGGCCAAATCTCGGTCATAAAATGCGGCCGACCACGATCCCAAAAACTCAACAGCGCAGGCCCACCGTCAAGGGTGATGCTATTGGTCTTTTGCAGCGTGATCGAAAAATTGCCATTCTGAGCGTGCTGCCCCGCGCCGCAGCGCGCGGCAAACGTTTCTAAAAAAAGATGATGCTCGGCGGTGTTGCGGTAGCCCGCCTTTTTGGGATAGGCCACGGCAGATGGATGAAAATCCGATAGGTTCGGCGTGGTGGCACCGACATTTTTGCTGATCGTGTTGGCCGATGCGGGTAGCGAAATGCCACCAACGACGAGCGCTGAAGCGGCGACGATGGCCAGCGAAATGAGATTGCCTAGGCCACGATGTTGGTGACGAATTTTCATAAACACTCCTCGGATGCTCGGGTTGTGGCGCCTGATGCGCCACGTAAATTATTCGGGTAGAAGGCTGAAATCCTAATAGGGGCGCGGCTTTTCAGGGCATCACTTCTTTTCATCATCGGCTCCAAAGCGCTTCGCAATCGTGTTCACCGCCTCTTCAATCGCCTCGCGCAGCGCTTTATCAACACTATCTTTACGCGCACTCGTGTACTCATCGTTGGCCCCACCTTCGCGCAGCACGCGTGCAGCGCGCCCACGTGTGACGGCGTTACCAATTGCGGAGGTAAGCCCCCCGGCTGCTGTTTCTTCACCAGTAAGTTTTTTACGCACGTCGATTGCATCCACCACCACACCACTCTCCACATCGGTTACACGCACATCAATCGCGATTGAGCCCTCGGAATAACTTTTCTTCGCTCCCGCACCAAATAAGCCAATGCCAAATGAGGATTTCTTATCCTCAGCAGATGCCTCGCTCACCGTCGCCTCAAACATGTAAGTCGCCGCCACGTATTGGCTTTGGCCGGCTTGGCCGGTGGTCATGCCTTGTTGATTGAGCGCTTTTTCGCCAGCAATACCTTCGCTTAAGCGCGCGCGCTCAAGCACGCGAAATTTGCGGGTTTTGATGAGGGCGGTCATGAACATATCGGTGGCACCACGTGAGGTGACCTCGGCCACGCTACTGCGAAATTCCTTAATCGTGACAGTCGGGCGGTCTGCAAAGCGTTGGCTGGCGGCCGACGTGGGAGCGGCTTGGAGATTGCCTTGGTGGGGGATGGGGGCGGGACCCTGGGGCGGTTGCTGGTACGGCTGTTGTTGGGTCTGCTGGTATGGATCCTGCGGGGGTTGCTGGGCTGCGGCACTCACAGAGGCACAAAGGGCAATGCTTGCTGAAAGGGTTCTTAGTCGATACATGGCGTTCGCCTCGTGTGGTTGTGGGGAGTGCGCGCGTTGCTGCCGCACACACTCAAACGTAGTTCTGCAAAAAATCCGGCCAAAAAAAGCCCGCTTTCGTTGGCACGAAAGCGGGGAAGAGGCACCATGAATTTTTCGGGGTTGATTCCGGCTTCGCGCACTACTCTAGCTAACAGCTCTGCCGTGCCAATCCTGAAATCACTGTTTCGGAGTGACGTTTTTGACGATGCTCTTCGTGGCTAATTCCGCGGGTAGCTTAATTCCGCAACTCGGCGCGACCTTTGTAATGTCCTCAGAAAGCAGCGAGTTATCTGGATTGAGAATTTGGAATTTGTATGTTCGCGTTGCGGCTAAGGTGAGTGGCGGCGTCGTCAGCCCGCCAACACCAATGTTTCCTGAAAATTTTGTCGATCCATCGGTGGTGTCAATTAACTTAAATTTCGAATTTGAAAAGCAGCCAGACGTTCCGCCGGCATTCCAATGACTGACGAACGCTCGCTGCTTCGTGATTGTTGCCGGTCCGCCACCGCCGCAGGAAAGGGTGCCGACCGGCTTCAGCAATGGACAGGCGAGGGCAAGCTGGGACATGCCGGACATTAAAACGGTTAACGCTAGTGTTGTTCCGAGTTTCATTTTGAAGTCCTTTGAGAAAATAAATTGAAGTGATCAGCATCCACTACTTAGACGCGGCCTCTTGCGGGAGCGAAATGTTGTGGCGCTGGGGTTGTTCGTTACGGTTGCAACCACTCAAACGTAGTCGCGCAAGAAAACCGGCCAAAAAAATGCCGCCTTCGTTTGCGCGAAAGCGGCTAAGAGGCACCATGAATTTATTCGCGCTGCATGGCACATTGACACGCAGCGTACGCGTCAGCAATCAGTCTAATCTGCGGACACTTACTTGCGAGCCTGGGGCGGCCCTAAGCGTTACGGCATCGTCAATCCAGCCGGTGTAGAAGCGATCAAAGCAACCTGCTGATTTCGCGCAGGTGGCGGCTTGGCCGTTTTGCCCGATGGGAGTCACGGTGACCTTCACAAACCACCAGTTAGGCGAAGAGGCGATATTCCACGTGAAGGTAGCTGGGGCCACGTTTCCGTTGATGTAGGTAACGGACTGCACAGGCCCTGCCGTATAGCTGCCGATCGCACCCGTCCCAGTGGGCTTTACCGGCGAATTGGTGTTGTAGAGCTGGTAGTCTAATTTGAACCCCGCTACATTCGGACAGCCATCGGCGCGCAACCAATCAGCCCAAGATTTCAACGACGCTTCAAGTGCGTTGCTAAACGCGCCACTGCTATTGAAGGTCATGGTGTAGGGCTGCCCGATGCCATGCTGACTTTCAGCAAAGAACGACCCAATGTTGCCGGGCGTGATATTTTTGGTGAACTCAGGACAGCAGGCGTTACCACTGGGGCCGGGACGGCATTCAGAGGCACTGCCGCGGTCGATAGAAAGCTGCGAAGTCCTGCGTTCCGAATTCGTCCCAACCCGGCTTGTCCCCGTACAGGTCACCGAATCACACATCTTCCCCTGTGCGGCCCACGCCTGGATATTGCTATTGATGTGCTGCTGGCAGCGCTGTTGGCACTCTGCGCGATCATTGGCAAGGTGTTGCCATAGCGTACCGCCAAGCGTTACCTCCCCTGGCGATAAGGTCTGCCCCTTGGAGCTCGTACACTTCACATCGCAAAAACAGTGGCCTTTAATGCCCATATTGAGCTTGGCGTTGTCCGTGTTCGCATCCGTAGCGGCGGGAGCCGCAGGCGCTGCGCCGGGCACCCGGCTTGGGAACGTGGGCGCCTGTGCAATCTGAATCGCTGGCTGCACCGACTGGCCGCTCTCATTGGCGCTGACCTTCGCGCCAGAAAAAAGCAGTACAGAAAGTGCGATACACAGCAGCAGCTTGCCCATTCGTAACGGGTTCAAATTGCTTAACGCTTTGGGTGGCCAACATATTGAGTTACGCATTGTTTTCTCCAGAGTAAGTGATTGAATACTTGAGCGACCCATAAACTTGATCTCTCATCTCGGGATGCAAATGCATCCGCACCCACTCAAACGCGCTTTTCCTAAAAATCCGGCCATGGGTTTTGAAAAACAGTGCGGTAAGGGTCTCCGCGTTCGTTATAGAGCCTAACGAATTTGCTGTGCAGACCCGGATTACGCTGCGCTTCATCCGGGCTACGGGGGACTGATAAAAATTTTATGAGAGCACGTTTAGCGCACCTAAATGTCACCAAACTCTAATAACGGCGCGGATTTTGGCGATTTTTATGTACGTGGCCAGCATCGTGCCGAGAGGTACACGGCCTCTCTCGCAAAAATTTTTGACCGGATTTTTGTGCTTTTCACGTTTGAGTGGCTGGTGCTGCTCATGCGATGTGAGCGTATGCGCGGCACCCCCGGTGCGCTGGCTCCACGTAATGGCGTGGGGCCAGCGGTGGCGTATTGCCAACAATAAGACCGGCCTCACCACAAAATTTATTTCTGTCTTTCGCAAAAATAATTGGCCGGATTTTTTGGGTACTTACGTGCCATACCTACGAAAGCGCCTCTTCCGTGGTGCGCTTTTAAGTGGGCATCTTTCTCTGCCCCGCCGACTCCCACCAACCTATCTGGAAGCGGGAGCCGGCACAATATCGGTGGGCGGTGGCAATCTGGCCGCGTGCCGCGCTATGCCGCCAAGGCGTGACCAAAGAAATGGCGGGCGTAGGCTTTGGATACGCGTGCAACTGGCAGCAGAATCAACAAATCGGCGGTGTTGAAATCGGCATCCCATGCGGGCTCGCCGCATATCCAGGCACCCATGCGCGTGTAGCCTTTTAAGAGCGGCGGGGTGCGCGGTAAGGTCGCGGCATTGGCGGCGGGCGCGCGGATCGGGTAGGCGACGCGCGGGAAGACGCGGTATTCGGGTGGGGACAAATGTTTGGTGGCGACATCGTTGAAGACGGCGAGCACGTTGTCGTGGCCGGTTGCGAGGCTGATACTCGCGCAGCCAATCACGTAGCCAAACTCGGCCTCGGTAATGATGCGCCCCAGCGCCGACCAGAGCAGCATGAGTACAGTGCCATTGCGGTGTGCGGGGTCGATACAGGCACGGCCGAGTTCGGCAGTCTGGTTTCGCAGGTGATGTAGCCGCGTGAGATCAAATTCGCCATCAGCATAGTAGGCACCGCGCCGCTGTGCGATCTCGGGCCGCATGATGCGATAGCAGCCGACTACCCATAACGATGCTTGGTCACGCACGATGAGGTGCTCGCAGTCGGCATCGAAGTCATCAATATCCAAGCGCTGCAAGTCAGGCGAGGCGGCACCCATTTCTTCCATAAAAACACGGTAGCGCAGGCGTTGCGCTTCCTCGATTTCGCCACTGCTGCGTGCGAGTGAGACGCTGTAATGCTGGTCTTGCTTGCGGGTGGGGCTGGTGATTTGCAGGGTGAGCATGGTGGCCTCCGTGGTCAAAGCATTCAGGTCAGATTCATTGCTACCATCGTAGCGGCCATTTATGTCAGTGATATGTAAGTTGCCACGGCCTCATGTGGTGCCGCGCAAAAGAAGACGGCACCGCGAGGGTGCCGTTAAAGTCCCCTTAAAGGGAAGGAGGAGGTTGCATGCGCTCCGGTGTTTTGGAGCCAAGCGAACGATAGCTTGGCAATATGTCAGCGTGATGACAAGGCGGGCGGGGCTCTTCCTGCGGACGACTTGGGCTGCTTCGCGCGCGCGCGAGTCGGTATGTGATGTCGCTTACGCGCTATTCCCGCCGCTCGCCCTTCAACCCCACCCACCCCGATACGGCGCGCGCGAAGCGATACGCGCACCAGGTAGTGAAGCGTTGCCAGCGGCTGCGTTGCTGCCAGTCTGTGTTTTTTCTCTCGACGGCACCGTCGGCCATTTCGGTTTCGATGGATTGGCGAAGTTGTGTGGCGAAGGTTACGTCGAGCACGATGAGATTCGCTTCGCGGTTCAGAAATAAGCTGAACGGGTCAAGGTTACTCGAGCCGACCGTTGCCCACTGATCGTCGATAGTGGCTACCTTGGCGTGGAGCATCGCGCGCTCGTATTCGTGAATGATCACACCGGCGGTCATGAGGCCGCTGTAGAGCGCGTGGGTGGCAAGCCTGAGTAGCGGGTGATCCGCGAGGCCCTGCAATAGTAGCGTGACCTTTACGCCGCGTTGAGCCGCAGCGGCAAGACTGGCACGCAATTTCCTGCCGGGCAAAAAATAGGGGCTGACGATGAGCACTTTCTCGCGCGCGGTGCCAATGGCTGCGAGGTAGGCGTGCTCAATGGCTCTGCGGTGACGCACGTTGTCACGCTGCACGAATAGGGCTGTCATTTCACCGACGGCACCGCGACTAACCGA
>JAYVGG010000018.1:0-14801 GCA_043772475.1 Burkholderiales bacterium | reverse complement strand
TGAAGGGGGTGTCGGCGAGGAATGTTTGAGGAGGACGCTACGCTGCTTGCCTTACGTGCAAATTTTACTCGTCCGACGAGTTCCCGAGCCGCCTTCACGCGCGAGTAGCGCAGGGAACCCCCGCAGCTTTTTCGCGGGGGCGAGGAACATCGGGTCGCCTTTTTTTGGTTACTTTTTTTGGCGAAGCAAAAAAAGTGACTTGCCGCCGGGCAACCCCCAGCTCGAGCGCTGAAAATAGGCAGCATGATGTGCGACGGAAAAGCAGATCCCTCGGCTACGATCAAGATGACAAGTTTGAGGTGGCGCAATAAAAAGCTTGGGTGATGCGCGGCGAACGCCGCTGGATTCCGGCGTTCGCCGGAATGACAACTTAATAAGGGGGTCGCAGGAAGCATCGGTCGTAAAAATTTCATCAAAGTCAAAACCTGGGCAAATCCGCGTGCGGCATCACCCCGCCCTGCACGCGCATCCGCCCGTACTCGGCACAGCGCGCAAGCGACGGGATCGCTTTACCGGGGTTGAGTAACATGAGCGGATCAAACGCGCGCTTCACCGCAAAAAAAGTTTCGCGCTCGCCATCGCCAAACTGGCTACACATCTGGTTTATTTTTTCGAGGCCAACCCCATGCTCGCCGGTAATGGTTCCGCCGACTTCGATACACATTTCTAAAATATCACTCGCGAATAATTCCGTCTTTTCGAGCTCGCCGGCGATATTGGCATCGTACAAAATCAGCGGGTGTAGGTTGCCGTCGCCCGCGTGAAAAACATTCGCGCAGCGTAGGTTGTATTTGATCGAGAGCTCGGCCGTGCGCTTTAGTACGGGTGCCAAGGCGCGGCGGGGAATGGAGCCATCTATGCAGTAGTAGTCCGGCGAGATGCGCCCCACCGCTGGGAATGCGGCTTTACGGCCCGACCAAAATTTTTGCCGCTCAAGCTCGGTTGCCGATACGCGGCACTGCGTGGCACCACTCGCTTTCATCACCGCTTCCATCTTGGCGATTTCTTCTGCGACTTCTTCGGGTGTGCCGTCAGATTCGCACAGCAAAATCGCCTCCGCCGTCATGTCGTAGCCTGCGTTCACAAAGCCCTCCACAGCTGAGATAGCAAGCTTATCCATCATCTCTAAGCCGGCCGGTACGATACCCGCACCGATCACGTTAGCGACCGCGTCGCCCGCTTTTTCGACATCGTCAAAGCTTGCCATCACCACGCGCGCAAGCTGCGGCTTGGGGGTGAGTTTCACGGTGACTTCGGTCGTGATGCCGAGCATGCCCTCCGAGCCCGTCATGAGGGCCAGTAAATCGTAGCCGGGTGAATCAAGCGCATCCGAGCCGATGGTGGCAACATCGCCCTCCACGGTAACGATGTCGAGCTTCAGGATGTTGTGTACCGTGAGGCCGTATTTTAGGCAATGCACACCGCCCGAATTTTCGGCCACGTTGCCGCCAATCGAGCAGGCGATTTGGGACGACGGATCTGGCGCGTAGTAGAGCTGCAAATGCGCGACCGATTCCGAGATATGCTGGTTACGCACACCGGGCTGCACGACGGCAGTACGGGCTAAGGCATCAATTTTTAGCACACGATTAAATTTACCCATCGCAAGCAAGATACCGTCGGAAAGTGGCGTGGCACCGCCCGAAAGCCCCGTGCCCGAGCCGCGCGCGACGACTTTGGTGCCGCTGGCCTTGGCTGCACGCATGATCGCCTGTACGTCCGCCGTGGTGGTGGGCAATACGGCCAGCATGGGCACCGCGCGATAGGCGGTGAGGCCATCGCACTCGTAGGGCTTTAGCTGCTCGGATTCGGTGAGGAGGGCGGCAGCGGGCAAAATCGCGCGAAGCGTCGTGACGAGTGCTTGGCGTTGTTGGGGATCTACATCGGGGGTGGGGGAAATTGCAGCACTCATGACAGTCCGGGAACGTTAGGCATTGGCACGTATCATAGACTTTAATAGCGCGCGCGGTACAAGAGTGCGCTAGAAAAGACTTGCCATTTGCGCGATGGCAATCCGCTAATCTCAAGGAGACGCTCGTGGCAGAAATGCAGCTCTATGCGTGGTGGGCCGTGGCGGCGATACTGGTGATCGTTGGCTTGGCAGGCACCGTGCTGCCAGCGCTACCGGGCGTGCCGTTTGTATTCGGCGGGCTCTTGATTGCCGCGTGGATAGGCGACTTTCAGCGTATTGGCTGGCCTACGCTGGTCGTTCTCGCACTCCTCACCATGCTGGCGATTGCGGCGGATTTTGCGGCCTCCATGCTGGGCGCAAAAAGTGTCGGCGCCTCAAAACAAGCGCTCATTGGTGCCGTCATCGGCAGTATTTTGGGTTTGTTTTTTGGCCTGATCGGGGTATTTATTTTCCCCTTTATTGGTGCCGTTGCCGGTGAATACATGGCGCGCGGCCAATTAGGGCAGGCTAGTAAGGTGGGGCTTGCAACGTGGCTTGGGATCTTGCTGGGCAGTATCGCAAAACTCTCGCTCGCTATTGCGATGGTGGCGATTTTTGTATTTGCCTACTGGTGGTAGCGCAGCGCTACGAGGCCACCGCGAGTTGCTGATTCGCGGTCTCGAGGCGCTCGACCAGTGTGGCTAAAAACTGCCGATCAAATAATTGCTTGCAGCTTGCACTTGCGCTCACCAAATCTGCCGCGCGGATTTTCAGCACGATGCACTGCGTGGCGGTGGTGATGGTGGCCGAACGGGGATGATTATTTTTCGATAAATACGACATCTCGCCAAAGCAATCGCCCGCACTCAGCACATTGAGTAATCGCTTCGCCCGCGTGACCTTCATCGAGCCCTGCGCGAGGACAAAAAACGAATCGCCTTTGTCGCCTTCGTTAATCAAAATCTCGCCGGGCTTAAAAGGCCGCCACTTGCTGATTCGCAGCACTTCCCAAAGATCATTCTCGGGGAAGCCGGCAAAAAACGGGAGCGCTTTGAGTAAGCTAAATCGCTCGGTTTCGGATACATCGCGCTCTTGTTGTTGCTCAAGCGGCTTCACCTCGGCCTGCCAAACACCCGTGAGCGCGCGGCCGAATTCTTCCCACGTTTGGAAGCGCTTGGTGAGGTCTTTGGCAATCGACTGTTTGACAATATCTTCAACAATCGGCGGTACACCTTCGCGAAACTGCGAAGGCATTTCCGGCTCGTGATTAACGATTTGGTAAGCCAAGCTCGCCGGATTACTCGCCTCAAACGGCGCACGGCCCGCGAGCATGATGTACATCACCATGCCAAGCGCGTAAATATCGGATTGCATCGAGGCGCGCGAGCCGGTAATGAGCTCGGGGGCCATATAAAGCGGCGAGCCCACTGTGGCCCCCTGCGTGCGGTCTGACACCACACTTACCGAGGCACCAAAATCGGCGACCTTAATATCGGTGCCACCCCGGTACAAGATATTGCCGGGCTTAATATCGCGGTGAATCAAGCCCTCCATGTGCGCGAAGGTGAGTGCGCGCGCACATTTGAAAATGATTTCCACTACTTCTTTAGGCGTGAGCAAAGTCTCAGGCTTGCAAAACGGCTCTAGCGTGCCGCCATCGACAAACTCCATCACGATGTAACTCATCTCGTCTTCCACGACCGCATCAAAAATCGACACGATGTGGGGGTGGATGATTTTTCCGGCAAGCGAGGCTTCGTTTAAGAACATGGTGCGGTACTCGGCACCATCCTCTTTATCGCGCAGCACATCGGGGAACATCAGCTTGATGGCCACCTTACGATTATTAAACGTATCTTCGGCAAGATACACAGCACCCGTCGCACCACGCCCGAGCTCGCGGCTCACGCGGTACTTGCCAATCATCTCTGGCATTTTCCGCTCAGCCATCGCGTAAGAGTCCATGCGCGGCGAGCCCGCTGCGGCAATCGACTGCTTTGAGCTGAAAAATGGGTTCGGCAAAAACCATAATTGTCCTACTCTCCCTAGCGCATGATTATCCGGCACTCGCACACGCTGTGCAAGATGTGTCGAGAATGGCGTAAACAATGGGGCGCGGCAATGAACTACATCACAGAGGGGTGACATCTGGGCTATAGCTGAAAAGCCGCGCCGTTGCTAGGGTTTCGGGTAGATGAGGCTAAAACTCGGCGCGCCTTTGCCCCCAGCCTGATGGTTTGCTACAACTGAAACACAGCTGCGCTAATCGGCGCTGATTGGTTTTTCAGACTGCGTGAAAAAGCGTGCCGCAAAATCCGCCAACTATGGGACATAGTCGGCACGGCTGATCGCCAAACCCCCCGCCAGTATTAGACTTTGGGCCTATTCAAATTTTTTTCACACCCCCAAATGCATTCGCCCCCACCCGGCTTACGCAGGATGGGGGCGAAGATTACAGCCGACTACGTGTGCCTAGAACAAGCCCACAATCTTGCCCGTCTCATCCACGTCAATGAAGTCAGCACTCGGCACTTTTGGTAGGCCCGGCATGGTCATGATGTCGCCGCAGATCATGACGATAAATTCCGCACCGGCCGCCAAACGCACTTCACGCACGGTGACGATATGGCCTGATGGTGCGCCGCGCAGCGCCGCGTCGGTCGAGAACGAGTACTGTGTTTTCGCCACACAGATTGGGTAGGCACCGTAGCCGGCTTCTTGCAGTTTCTTAATTTGCCCGCGCACTTTGGCGTCGGCCGTGATGTCGGATGCGCCGTAAATTTTGGTGGCGATGGCCTTCATTTTGTCCCACAACGGGGCTTCGTCTTCGTAGACAAATTTGAAATTGTTCGGCTGCTCGCAGAGCTCGACTACGACGCGCGCAACTTCTTCAGCACCCTTGCCGCCTTCGGCCCAGTGCTTGGCGATAACAACTTTGCAGCCGAGCTTCGATAAACGCTCGGTCAAGAAGCTCACTTCCGCTGGCGTATCGTGGGTGCGGTGGTTCACCGCCACCACGCACGGCAGGCCGTAGTGGTTCATCACGTTATTCACGTGGCGCTCTAGGTTGACGATGCCTTTTTCAAGTGCTGCGATATTCTCGTTCGAGACTTCTTTGACTTCCATACCACCGTGGTATTTGAGCGCGCGGATGGTGGCGACGATCACGACAGCACTCGGGCGCAGGCCAGACTTACGGCATTTGATGTCGATGAATTTTTCAGCCCCGAGGTCAGCACCAAAGCCCGCCTCAGTCACCACGTAGTCGCCTAGCTTTAGGCCGGTCTGCGTGGCAATGACGGAGTTACAGCCGTGGGCGATATTGGCGAATGGCCCGCCATGAATAATGGCGGGGTTGTTTTCGAGTGTCTGTACAAGATTGGGTGCGAGTGCGTCTTTGAGCAGTGCCGTCATCGCGCCGTGGGCTTTGAGGTCTTTGGCGAGGATTGGCTTTTGGTCACGCGTGTAGCCGCAGACCACACGGCCAAGGCGGTCTTTCAAATCTTTGATTGAGGTAGCGAGACAGAAAATCGCCATCACTTCGGAAGCGACCACGATATCAAAACCATCTTGGCGTGGGAAACCATTGCCGGGGCCGCCAAGCGAGACCGTGATGTCGCGCAGCGCCCGGTCATTCATGTCCACAACACGCTTCCACGCGATGCGGCGCACGTCGAAACCTAGCTCGTTGCCGTGGTGGATATGATTATCAATAAGGGCTGAAAGCAAATTATTCGCGAGCGCAATCGCATTAAAGTCGCCCGTGAAATGAAGATTGATGTCTTCCATCGGCACGACCTGCGCGTAGCCGCCGCCAGCCGCCCCACCCTTCATACCGAATACGGGGCCAAGCGAGGGCTCACGTAAGCAGACGACGGTTTTTTTACCGATACGATTCAATGCGTCGCCAAGACCCACGGTGGTCGTGGTCTTGCCCTCACCCGCAGGCGTTGGCGAAATCGCGGTGACGAGAATGAGCTTGCCGTTCTTTTTACCCTTGAGTGAATCAACGTAGTTAAGCGAGATTTTCGCTTTGTAGCGGCCGTAGGGCTCCAAGGCCTCGTCAGGAATGCCTAGGCCTGCGGCGATCTCCTGAATTTTTTTCATGGTTGATTTTTGGGCAATTTCGATATCGCTAAGCATTTTTTTCTCCAGATAAACGCGTCTTAAAGTTGAGCCCAAAGTATGGAACTTGCCGCCCATCCCTCACCATGATGAGCGTCAAGTAGAATGGCAATCTTGCAATTTGACGCGCGTCAAGAGAATTTATGGCTACTGATTTTGCGACCGAGGTGAAGACGCATCCTAGCGTGCGGCGGGTGCGCGCAGCCCTCGTACAGGCGGGCGTGGCGGATACGATCACGGTCATGCTTGAGGCCACCCACACGGCCGCCGCAGCGGCGGCCGCACTTAACTGCGATATTGCTGAAATCGCCAAGGCAATTATTTTTCGTACCGCGCACGATAGAGCCGTACTGGTGATTACCAGTGGTGCTAATCGGGTGGATGAAAAAAAAGTAGCCGCACTAACGGGTGAAAAAATCGGCAAGGCGGACGCCGATTTTGTGCTCGCGCAGACCGGCTTTGTGATCGGCGGCGTGGCGCCGGTGGCACACCTGCACCCGCCGATTACGCTACTCGATCAAGATTTAATGCAGTACGCGGGGGTGTACCCGGCGGCGGGGCACCCGAATACGATGTTCCGCATTTCGCCCGCCGAGCTCTCGCGCGTGACAGCCGCGCACGTGGCCGATATCAAAAAGGAATAACCATGCACGCTAACGAAAAAATCATTCGCGATTTTTATCAGGCCTTCGCTATCCGTGATGCCCCCGCGATGGCACGCTACTACCACGCCGACATTCTTTTCAGCGACCCGGTATTCCCCACGCTGCGTGGGGCAGAGGCCGGCGGTATGTGGGCCATGCTGTGTAAGCAAGCCGGGCCCAAAATGACGATCACGCTCGTGAGTGCAGACGCGGATGACCAAGGTGGCCTGGCCCAGTGGCGGGCGGAGTATAAATTCTCCAAAACCGGGCGGCCTGTGGTGAATAACATCAGCGCCGTATTTGCGTTTCGCGAGGGCTTGATTATTCGCCACATCGACAGCTTTAGTTTTTGGACGTGGGCCTCGCAAGCGCTGGGCCCGTTAGGCAAATTGCTGGGCTGGTTTCCGCTCCTGAAAATGCTGGTTCGCAAGAATGCGCGAAAGTCGTTGGACGCTTTTATGACGCGCTTAGCCTAAATCACACAGTGGCCCAAACCCAGCACCCCTATTAGGCTTTCGGCGTTTCCTGTTTTTTTAGCATCACCACATTGCCCACCAGCGAGAGTGCAACCCCCAGTGTCGTGAGCCAGCCCCACGCGAATTTCTCAAAGAAAAACGAAAACACCAGCGCCACAATCGGCACCATCACGCCCACGTAGGATGCCTTGGCGGCACCGATGCGTTTAATCAGCGTGAGGTAGCAGGCGAAGGTGATGATCGAGCCTGCTACCGCGAGATAAACGAGGGCGGCCAGATACGTCCATTGCAGGTCAATCTGAAATGATTTGCCTGTGATGAGCGCAAACAAGATGGCCCCTACCCCACCGTAAAACATGCCCCACGCCATGGATGTCCACGTCGGGTAGCCACGGGCTTGCGTGCGTAGGGCTGCCATGCTGCCGAGCGCACTAGCCACCACCGAGAGGATCGTGAGCAGTGTGCCGAGCTCAGCATCGCGGCTCGCCGAGAGTTTGCTGAATTCGTGCCAGAACACACAGACAATGCCCGCCACCCCAAAGAGCGCGCCAACAGTCACGCTTCGGGTCATTGGCGTGCCGAAGAGTACACGCGCGGCCACCATCGTGAGTAGCGGGCTTGCCGAGTAGGCCACCGCCACCATGCCCGAAACAATATAGAGCTCGGCGTAGTACACCAAGATGTAGCTCACACAAAACATGGTGAGGCCAAAAAGGGCGAGGTCAAGGTGCTGCGCGCGCGTAAACGCAAGTGGCATTTTTCGCGCCCAGCAAAAGCCAAACAAGATGAGCGCGGCTAACAAAAACCGATAACCCACCGAGACCGCCGGGGCGACAGCACCTAGCTGAAAAGTGATCGCGATCCAAGTTGAGCCCCAGATGAGCACGCAGATTGCGAAGAGGTGAAGCGTAGATTTAGGCATGGTGAGCCCTACTCGCTTAGGCGAGCCGGGCCGTGACGTTATTTGCTGATACCGACCTGCGAGAGCACAAACGAATACGTGAACGCGATTTCTTTCAAGTAATCATAGCGGCCCGATGCGCCACCGTGCCCCGCCGCCATGTTCGTTTTGAGCATGAGTGGGTTGGTGTCGGTTTTGAGCGTGCGAAGTTTCGCCACATATTTGGCAGGCTCCCAGTACATCACTTGGCTATCGTTAAGCGAGGTCTCAACCAAGATCGACGGGTAGGCAACTTTTTTAAGATTGTCATAAGGCGAGTACGAACGCATGTATTGATAAGCGCCCTTCTTGGTAGGGTTGCCCCACTCCAAGTATTCGCCCACGGTGAGTGGCAGCGAGGCGTCCAGCATGGTATTCATCACGTCTACAAACGGCACCTGTGAGACCACGGCCTTAAATAAATCAGGGCGCAGATTGGTGACCGCACCCATCAGCAAACCACCAGCACTTCCGCCTTGAATCACGAGCTGATTCGGGCCTGTGTATTTTTTGGCAACGAGATGCTCGGCCACGTTGACGAAATCGGTAAACGTGTTTTTCTTTTTCATCATCTTGCCGTCGTCGTGCCATTGCTTGCCCATTTCGCCGCCGCCGCGTATGTGGGCAATCGCATAGATCACGCCGCGATCAAGCAACGCCAAGCGATTTGAGCGAAAGCCGACTGGCATCGAGATACCGTATGAGCCATAGCCGTAGAGTAGCGTTGGCTGCGGGCCTTTTTGGCGCAGCGCTTTTTTGTACACGAGTGAGACGGGGATGCGCGTACCGTCTGCGGCCTTCACCATCACGCGCTCCGATTCGTATTCCTCTGGCTTGTAACCACCGAGCACCGGCTGCTGCTTTTTGAGCACACGGGTTTTCTTTTCCACGTTGTAATCAAAGACAGAATTCGGTGTCACCAATGAGCCGTAGCTAAAGCGATATTCTTTGGTGTCGAATTCTGCGTTCTGCCCCGGCGAGGCTTCATACACGGCCTCGGGGAAATCAATCTCGGCAGCCTTCGCGGTCTTGATATCGAATATGCGTAGCCGTGGCAGCCCGCCACTTTTTTCAACCGCCACAAAATAATCTTTGAATACATCGACCCCATCGAGCTTCACGGTTTTGCGATGCGCGATGATTTCTTTCCATTGCTTAGGGTTGGCCGCCCCGACGGGCGCTTTGACTAAGCGCGAATTGCGGCCGGTATCGTTGGTCACGATATAGAAATCGCTGCCGTGGTGATCGACGGAGTACTTGATGTTTTCTTTGCGCTTCAGATACACCGCAAACGTTCCATCCGGCTTATTGGCGTCAAGCAACAACTGCTCGGTGGTTTCCGAGCTTTCGGTGGTAACCACGATGTAGCCCTTGCTACGCGTAGCGCCCACGCCTACGCCATAGAGCTCGTCTTTTTCTTCAAACAGTAACGGGTCGGTTTTGTCGCCTAGTTTGTGGCGAAAAAGTTTATCGCTGCGCTTGGTTTTATCGTCTTCGGTGACATAGAAAATGGTTTTGTTATCGTTCGCCCAGGCAACCGACGTAACGCGCTCAATTTTGTCGGGCAGTATTTGCCCGGTTTCTAAATTCTTGAAATAGAGCGTGTACTGGCGAAAGCCGGTGGTGTCGGTCGAGTAGGCGAGCCACTTGTGATCTGGGCTGACATCGAACGCCGAAATCGCAAAGAATTTTTGGTCTTTGCCGAGCACATTCATATCGAGGATGATTTCTTCCTTCGCTTCAAGCGTGCCTTTTTTGCGCGCGTAGATTGAGTATTGCTTGCCGGTCTCGGTGCGTGAGTAGTACCAATAGTCGCCGTTGCGATAGGGCACGTTTTCGTCCGTTTCCTTAATGCGCGAAAGCATGTCTTTGTACAGGGTCTCTTGCAACGGCTTGAGACCGCCCATGATGGAATCGGTGTAGCTGTTTTCCGCATTCAGGTACGCGGTAACAGCCGGGTCGGTTTTCTCACGCAGCCAGAAATAATCATCGGTTCGTTTGTCGCCAAAATTTTCAAAGGCTTTAGGAATTTTTTTAGCGACAGGTGGGGTCATGATTTTCGATTCGGTGACAGGCACGGTTTGCGCGCAGAGCGCGGTGGCGAGAGCCATAAAGCTAAGGCAAGCAAGCGTTGGCAAAAAACGAAAGCGCATGATGTTCATCCAGTTTGGCGATGCCTTCATTATAGTGCCGCACCTGCAATGGATTGGTACAACTTGCCCGTCACGCGGCCAACCGTTTGGACCCGTCCTCGTTATTGATTTACCGGCAACATTGCAGCACGCCCGCCGGTCACCTATCACCTTGAAAGGATTCAAATGAAACTCTCGACCCTTGCTGCTTCTTTCGCCACCGCCCTCATGCTGGGTAGCGCATTCGCCCAAGCGCCCAGTGCGCCCGCGATGGCCACCGGCGAGACCCGCCAGACTGCCCGTGTCGAGCCGGGTCGACCAAGTGCCGCGCGCGATGTGGCCAAAGCGGAACACCGCAAAGGCCACCGCGCGGGTAACGGTGCAAAAATTCATCGCGCCAAAGCTGGCAAACGCGGCGGCAAACATATCCATAAAGCGCACGGCAAGAAGCACGGCAAAGCCATGAAGCGCCACGCCAACCGCTAATTTTTCAGGCGCGCCAAAACGCCCGAGGCAGATTGCATCGGGCGTTTTTCATTGCCAGACTACTCCCGTCTATTACGTGCCAATCACACCGCCATCTAGTTTTGTGATCACAATGGTGGCGCTGCGGGGGCGTGCGTTGCCGCCGTCCGGCCAGTAACTCCCGTAGGTTCTGGTGGTGAAATTTGGCGTGGTGTCTTCGCCGGGGTGCTGGATGTTGACAAAGATGGCGCGGCCATCCGGGGACTCGGCCATGCCGGTGATTTCGCACTCTTTGGGCCCCACCAAGAACCGCCGCAATTTGCTATCGCTAAGCGGCGCGCTCAGGTAGGTGGTGACGGTTTTTGTGGTCGCCCCGTCGGCGTTGGTGATCTGTATGGGAGCACCATCACGCACACTACCCGGAATCGCGGCCAGCATCATGCAGTTGGTCACGTCGGTATAGGCACCATCATCGGTTTGAATCCAGAGGATTCCGTTCGCCCCAAACCACAGACCATCCGGTGAGGAAAAATCATTGTCGGGTGTGAGGCCGGATAAGTTGACCGTGCGTGCATCAGAGCCTGCGCGTGAGCCGAAAAGAAAAATGTCCCAGCCAAATGTTGTCGCGGCTGGGTTGCCCGCACCTTCTGCCCAGCGAATGATGTGGCCGTTTGGGTTGCCGCGTTGTGCGTTGCCGGTGGTGCGTACATCATTGTAAAAACGTGGATTGGCCGCGTCGGTCGAGGCTAAGGTTCTCAGTGTGCCGTTGTTGTTCGTGAGCGCCATGTAAACACTGCCGGTGCTGGGCTCGACGGCACCCCATTCCGGGCGGTCCATTTTGGTCGCGCCGACTGCATCGGCGGCTAGTCTGGTGTTAATCAGCACATCGGCCTGATTAGAAAATGCGTAGGTGGGGTTCGTTTGCGTCACGGGCCCGATGCCAGAGCTGAGCTCGAGCCATTGACCCGATGCGTCGCCGTTAAATTTGGCGACGTAAAGTTTGCCGGCATCGAGATATTTGTCACCTGCTGTGGCCGCGCGGTTGGCATCCGCCGGATCCCACAATGCGTTTGAGACAAATTTATAAATGTATTCGTTGCGCGCATCGTCGCCCATATACCAAACCAGCGGCTGGCCTGCGCTCACCTTGCCTAGCCACGCGCCTTCGTGGCTAAAGCGGCCGAGTGCGGTGCGTTTTTTCGGGGTCGAGGTGGGGTTGAAGGGATCAATTTCAACGACCCAGCCGAAGGTGTTTGAGACGTTGCGAAAATCATCGCTGCCATCTAAAGCGGTGCCCGTTTGCATCGTATTCCAGCGCGCAAACTGGGTGTCAGCCGCATCACTTGCTATCGCGGTGGCCCAGCCTTCGCGGCCGGCGCCGGCAACGCCATTGCGAGCAAACGAGGTGAGCTCCTTGGCGCTACGATTGGCGTTGTCGGTTGCGGCTACGCGGCGAAAATAGCCTGCGTAGTTTTCTTCGCAGGTGAGGTAGGTGCCCCATGGCGTGTAGCCATGTGCACAGTTATTCACGGTGCCGCGCGTGCGCGTGCCATCGGGCGAGTAGCGCGTGACCATAAATGCCGAACGCGCCGCAGGACCGCTCAAGATCATGTCGGTGATGGCGGTGATGCGACGGTTGTAAGTTGAATTGCGCGCGTACACCCACGTGTTGCCACTCTTCACGACTTCAATCACGCTCACGCCGTGCGCGTTTAATTCTTTGATCACTTCATCGGTTATGGTGCGCGCGCCGTTCACGATCGTAGGTCCATTCACATGTAAAAACGCGGGCGTAATCGCTTCGTGGTTCATACACAAAAGGCCACGCGTGGTGCTGTTTGCGTCATAGGCACCCGTGTCAGACATGCCAAAAAAATGCATCCCGTCATGATGGTCGCCCGCGCGAAACGCATGAGATGCGCCGCTGTCGGTGCCGTCGTTGCGATAGTCCGTTGTGGCCGCATTCAATGGATCACCCAAGCGAAACAAGACTGATGCCTGATAGCCTGACGGTACGCTGACCACATCGGCTAGTGATTTTGATACGGCGCTAAAGCCAAGCGTCGCGGCCTTAGGCGGCGCGATAGAAGTAGGTAGTGGCGAGATCGGCGGTGGCGTGGGTGCCGGATCATTACTGCTATTGCAGCCTGTCAAGCTCATGAAGGAAAGCGCAGCAGCACCCACACCGGTGCCCATGAAGCGCCGACGATGCGGGCTCGCCAGTGCTACGTTGACGATATCCTCAATGTGAGGATTGCCCGAGAGATTGGTCACAAAATCTTCTGCACTTTTATCGTAAGACATGGCGTTTTTCCTTTTAAATTGAGCGTTCAGAGCATTTAATTTAAAAGCGAAACATGACAAGAGCATGACGCGAATGTTGCAGCGCTAAGTTTTTCGATACCAAGGCTAGGCCTTAAACTTGGCCTATGCTTCCCACACCTTCTCCCCACGCGAGCCCGCCATGTTTACATCGACTAAATCCGCCGCCACCACCAAACCCGCACTCTACCAAGAGCTCAATAAAGCGCTCGCCGCCATGCTGACGGGCGAGCGCGACTGGCTCGCGAATACGGCAAACACCGCGTCCCTATTGGCTCTTGAGCTACCCGACCTTAACTGGGTAGGTTTTTATTTTAGGCGGGGTGATGAGTTGGTGTTGGGGCCATTTCAGGGCAAGCCCGCTTGCGTGCGGATTGCGGTGGCACCTGTCGCGCGTGGCGTGTGTGGGGCGGCGGCGGCGGCGGGTAAGACGATGGTAGTTAAAGATGTACACGATTTCCCCGGCCACATCGCGTGTGATTCGGCCTCGAATTCCGAAATCGTGGTGCCGCTTATCGTGAACGGCACAGTGATTGGCGTGCTGGATCTGGATAGCCCATTGATCGCGCGATTTGATGAAGAAGATCGGCTGGGGCTGGAAACATTGGTGGCAACACTGATGGCGGCCACGGATTTTTAAGCGCTGAAATTTTACGAGGGCAGTTTGCCGCAAGCCTTCTGAAAAGGACTGTAAACGCTCCTCGCTAAACATTCTGCCGGGCGGCAGAGGAGGTGCGCCCGGCAGAATTTCTAATGCTAGTCGGCCTGCTTACGCAAAAACGCCGGGATGTCGTACATCTCGACACCGGACTGCTGCATCGCCGAAACCGTCGCATCACGACGACGGCGGGTGACCGCTGGCGGATCGAGATCCGCGTAGTTGATCGCACCGGCGGGTGCGCCGATTGCATCATCGGTGCCGGTACGTGCCATCACCATTGGCTGAACAGAGTGAACCAACTGCGGCTGGCGTTTAGCAATCGCGTTGCCAAGGCCGGTTGCCACAATCGTCACGCGTAGTTGATCGCCCAATGACTCATCAAACACGCTGCCGAAAATCACGGTCGCATCTTCTGCGGTGAAACTACGGATGGTGTTCATGACTTCGTGGATTTCTTTAAGCTTCAACGATTTGCTAGCGCTCACGTTCACCAGCACGCCGCGCGCACCGGTTAGGTTTACGTCTTCGAGCAGTGGGGATGCTGCTGCGCGCTCCGCCGCGACCTGCGCGCGATCAGCCCCAGATGCCATGGCCGAGCCCATCATCGCGACCCCGTTTTCACTCATCACGGTACGCACGTCGGCAAAATCCACGTTGACCAAACCGGGGCAATTGATGACTTCCGCGATACCCGCCACCGCGCCATTGAGCACGTCGTTCGATGCCTTGAACGCGTCTTCAAAGGTTACGTCGTCGCCCAATACTTCCATCAGCCGATCATTCGGGATGATGATGAGCGAGTCGACGTGTTGCTTGAGCGCTTCGATGCCAGCCTCGGCTACCTTTTTGCGCTTACCTTCAAACGCGAATGGCTTGGTGACAACGGCCACCGTCAAGATGCCCATTTCGCGGGCGATTTCAGCCACGATGGGAGCAGCGCCAGTGCCGGTGCCGCCACCCATGCCAGCGGTGATGAAAAGCATGTCGGCACCCGCAATCAATTCTTGGATGCGTTCACGATCTTCCATCGCAGCGGCGCGGCCTACGTCAGGGTTGGCACCCGCACCCAAGCCCTTCGTGGTTGCGCCACCGAGCTGCACGATGGTCTTGGCTTGATTACGTTTCAACGCTTGCGCGTCGGTGTT
>JAYVGG010000017.1:0-3065 GCA_043772475.1 Burkholderiales bacterium | reverse complement strand
GGCATTAGCGATTCGCTGGTGCGGCTCTCGGTGGGCGTTGAAGATGTGGCCGATTTGAAGGCGGATATCGCCGCCGCCCTAGCGGCGTAATTTCTTCAAACTCAGCACCCCTGTTAGGCTTTCAGCCACGCAGCCCCAACATGAGCTGCACGTTTTGGACCGCCGCGCGCCCCGCCCCCTTGCCCAAATTATCGTGCCGCGCGAGTAATACGGCGTGGCCGTTGGCGGGGTTGTCGAATACAAAAAGCTCAAGTGCATTGGTGTCGTTGACGGCCTCGGGGCTGAGATCCGCTGGTGGCTCAGTGCTGAATGGTTTTACGGTGACGTATGGTTGCCCCGCGTAGTGCGCGCAAAGGGCGGCGTGAATTTCCGCCCCCGTCACTTTTTTCGGCAATGCCCATAATGGCAGCGGCACTTCGACCAACATGCCCTGCTTAAAATCGCCGACCGATGGGGTGAACACGGGCGCGTGTTTTAGCCCCGTGTAGCGCGCCATTTCGGGCAGGTGTTTGTGGGCGAGCTTGAAGCCGTAGGCGATGAAGTTGGTGCTTGATTTATCGCCTGTTTCAAAGGCCTCAATCATTTGTTTGCCGCCGCCAGAGTAGCCCGATACGCCCCATGTGGTGAGCGGAAAATCGGCCGGGATGAGGCCGGCATCGACTAGCGGCCGCACCAGTGCGATGAAGCAGGTGGACCAGCAGCCGGGGTTCGCGACGCGTTTACTGGCGGCGATTTCCACCGCCTGTGTGCGGGTAAGCTCGGGGAATCCGAATGCCCAGCCGGGAGCCACGCGGTGCGCGGTGCTGGCATCGAGCACGCGGGTGGTTTGGTTCTCGATCATGGCGACGGACTCTTTGGCCGCGTCATCCGGCAAGCAAAGGATGGCGAGATCCACGCTATTTAAGATGCGTTTTTTTTCGGCGGGGTCTTTGCGTTTTTCAGCGGCGATGCTGATGAGCTCGACATCGTTGCGCGTCAGGAGGAGCTCACGAATGAGTAGGCCGGTGGTGCCGTGTTCGCCGTCGATGAAGATTTTTGGGAGGGACATGGGAGGATCCTTTTTCTTGCGGGGTGCAGTGATTCATCACGCTACCCCATCCCCCGCCTTCCCCTTGGCAGGGGAAGGAGCCGCGCGGTGGGGTTTGAGGCTTTGGCGCGTTTAATTATCCCAATTGCGTGAGCATGGTCTCAGCGTTTGAGACTTCAAATTTGCCCGCGGCTTCAAGGTTGAATTGTTTAACGACACCGTTCTCAACGAGCATCGAGCAGCGCTTCATGCGCGTGCCCATGCCGAATGCGTTGGCATCCATTTCGATGTCGAGTGCTTTGGTCCAGACTGCGGAGCCATCGGCCATCATGCGGACTTTGCCGTCTGTGCCTTGCTCCTTCGCCCATGCGCCCATGACGAATGCGTCGTTTACCGAAACGCACCAGATTTCGTCCACACCCTTGGCTTTGAATTTCGCCACATTATCGCGAAAGCCTGGCACGTGTTTGGCGGAGCAGGTAGGGGTGAATGCACCGGGCAGGCCGAAGATGACGATCTTCTTGCCTTTAACTAAATCGGAGACGTTATATTTGTTTGGGCCTAACGTGCAGCCTTCGGTTTCGACTGCGATGAATTCAGCCAAAACGCCTTCGGGTAGGGTATCGCCAACTTTGATCATGTGAATCTCCTGTTAGGGGTTGGTAGGTGCTGCGTAGGTGAATGAGTCTGCAAAAAATTCGTCGTCCGGTAGGCCTTGTTTGGCGAAGGCCGCCTGACCTGATTCGACCATGATGGGTGCCCCGCAGGCGTAGACCTGATAGCCCGCAAGTGAAGCAAAATCATCGCATATCGCTTGGTGGACGAGGCCTCTGCGTCCTTGCCAATTATCGTCTGGTTTGGGCTCGGAGAGCACGGGGATAAAGGTGAAGTTTGGGTGCTCGTGCGCCCACTGTGCGGCGAGCTTCGCCATATAAAGATCGACTAGCGAGCGGCAGCCCCAGTAGAGCACGATGTCGCGATCAATGTGGGTAAAAAACGCGTGCTCGATCATCGCCTTAATCGGCGCGAAGCCAGTGCCGCCCGCCATCATGATGATGGGCTTATCGGAATCTTCGCGCAAGAAAAACGAGCCGAACGGGCCCTCAAATCTGAGGATGGCGCGATCCCGCATGTCGGTAAAAACGTATTGCGAAAAATGTCCCTCGGGCACCGCGCGCACGTGGAGCTGCAAGTGCGCGTCATCGTGCGGCGCATTCGCCATCGAGTAGCTACGGCGCTTGCCGTCTTTGAGCAGCACATCTAGGTACTGCCCGGCGCGGTATTGCAGGCGCTCTTGAGCGGGGAGCTTTAAGTAAAGCACGGCGACATCCGGTGCGGGCTTTTCTACTTTCTCAACCCGGCACGGCGTGGTGCGAATCTGTACATCACCGCTGCCACCGATTTCTTTTACGTCGAGCGTTAAGTCGGAGCGTGGTTTAGCCACACAAAAAAGCGCTTTGCCCGCCGCCTTTTCGGTGGGGGTGAGGTTCCGCTCTTGATACACGCCGTAGTCGATTTCACCAGCAACCACGTGGCCTTTGCACGATCCGCAGACCCCGTTACGGCAGCCGTAGGGGAGCCCGATGCCTTGGCGCAATGCGGCTTCGATGATGGTTTCGTCGGCAGCAACTTGGAAAGTATTGCCGGTGGCCGTGAGGGTGACGCGATATTCTTGGGGCGACATGAGTAGGGTTTTCACGTTACGATGAGACTCATCTATTTTCGCAGACAAGTGCATGTCAGAACGGATTTTGATCGCAGGCTTTGGCGATGTGGCGCAGCGATTGGTGCCGCTACTTGGCCGCTACACGCCAATTTTTGCGCTGGTGCGCCGTGAAGAATCAGCCCGAGAAGCCCGTGGATTGGGCGTTTCGCCGATTTTGGCTGATTTGACGAAGCGCGCCACGCTTGCCCGTATCGCCATTGGAGCCACGACGGTTTTCCATTTTGCGCCTCCACCGCAAGCCGGCTGGCGCGATACGCACACGCGAAATTTGCTGGCTACCCTCTCGCGCTGCCCACCGCGAAAGCTTATCTA
>JAYVGG010000016.1:0-2104 GCA_043772475.1 Burkholderiales bacterium | reverse complement strand
GTCGATGCCACCGACGCTGCCGTCGCGCTTAAGCTCGCCGACACGGCTATGTTTGCAGGCAAGCAAGCGGGCAAGCGATTTTTGCGGCGCGCCGTTAGCCTCAACGCGGCAGCACAAAAGCGCATGGCGCAGGTCTCGGCGGCCAATTTGCGCGCAAATAATTAAAAGCCGAAACCCTAATAACCACGCGGTGTTTCAGCCGGTAACTGCGCTAAAAACTGCGCTTAGTCTCCACCACAAATTGCACCTTGCTAATGCCATCGCGGGGCCGAACCGGGAACGCCAAATCAATATGCACCACGTTGCCAAACCCAGCGCGGCTGTTCCCCAAGCGAAGGCCTACGCCCGCATCGGCCAATACACCGCGTGCGGTGCCAGCAAATTGCGTTTTGCCCGTGGTGCTGCCCATATCAAAAAACGCCGCACCCCCCACATGAAATAAACGCCAGGGATACCAATCCGTAAACAATCGCTGCTCAGCCGAAAACAACCAACGCCCCGAGCCCGATTGGTAGCGCTGCGGATAGCCGCGTAGGCCGTTATCACCGCCGAGGGTGAGGCCGGTGTGGGTCGAGGCATCCGCACGCAGTGAAATAAAAAGTAATCGCGCGGGAGACTGCCGCAAATAATATTTCCCCCCCACACTCGCGAGCGCGGTATTTTCCCGCGAGCGGTCAAGCTGCCCCGTGATCGCCGCATCGACAATAAAAATCGCCGCCTCCGAAAGCTTGCCGCCGTGCGTGAGCACACCCGTCACCAGCGTCGCGTTGCGATCTGAGCCGGTTGCCTTCGTAGCCAGCCCAAGCTGCGCGCTCGCTTGCCAGCCTAAGTTAATGTCTTCGGTGCGGCCGATCTGATTAAAATTTTCAAGCTTCTGAAAGTCATCCTGCACAATCTGCGTGCTCACCCACGGGTAGGCCAAGCGGCTCGATCCCACGCTTGCTGCTGGAAGTTTTTGCACCTTGTCCTCGGCGAAGGTAAAGCCCGTCGACACGCGCTGCACCCAATTTAGCCGATGGCCGAGCGACCAGCCCATGTAGGCGGTGGCCGCGCGCTGCGACACCGCAAACCGCTCCACCTCGACCCCGAGCGAATAAATTGGGTCTACGCGCTTTTCGTCCCGCAGCCGCACCCCGCCCGCCCACGGCGTATCGAGCGCATAAAACGGCTGCTCAATAATTAAGCTACCGGTGTGGCCATCGTTACTATTGGCAAAGCTCGCACCAAGCGCCCACCACGAGCCCATGAGCTGCGGATCGGTGTAGGCGAGCGCCACCGTGCGGCGATCCACCTCCGACTTCGCCGATGCCGTTAACTGCTTACCGAACCCGAGCACATTCAAATCTTCAATCCCCACGCTGCCTGAGTTCACCCCACCGCGCCGCCCGATATTTAAAGTCGGGCTTTGTGACCACACGTCACGGGTCGAAACCTCAATATCCACCAGGCCTTCGCGGTAGTCGGTGGCGCGGATTTGCACAAAATATAAGTAGCGCCGTGAGCGTAGTAAGCGCTCGGATTCTTCCATTTTTTTGCGGGAAAATTTATCGCCCGTGCGAAAAAGAAGCTGCTGCTCAATCGTCGATTGCTTGGTTTGAATATGTAGCTGGTTGGCGAGCCGAAAGAGCGCCTTGTTTTCTTCCGGGGTGTCAGTTGCGAAAATATTTTGTAGCTTAAAGGTGATGGTGCCAATCACCGCCCCCTCGCGCTCGAGCACCTCGTCCTTGGGTAGTGCGGCGTGCGCGGCGGGCGTGAGTAAGCAGGCGAGCGCCATTGCCAGTGCGGCGCGCAGCAGGAAAAACACAATTGAACCGCGTGATGGGCGCATAAAAAACTCGTCGTAAAGTAGCCGCTAGTATGCCGGGTGCCATCGCGAAACGCTAGTATTGGCGGGCACTTTGGCTCGATCCGGGCGCATCGCTTGTATCTACCTCGCGCAGCCGAATCATTCTCGGCTAGACTTAGCGCCAATGCGAATCATCGACTCCGCCACCACGCGAAAACATTTGGGTATGCCAGCGCTCATCGAAGCGCTGCGCTGCATGTTTATTGCAGGCTGCGAGGTGCCCACGCGGCACACCCATGACCTCGCCACACCCGAAGG
>JAYVGG010000015.1:0-2403 GCA_043772475.1 Burkholderiales bacterium | reverse complement strand
GTGCTGGCACTCGATGCAAAATTAAATTTTGATTCCAACGCACTCTATCGTCACCCCGACATCGTCGCCATGCGCGACATCGACGAAGAAGATCCGGCTGAAGTTGAAGCCTCCAAATTTGATTTAGCCTACATCTCGCTCGACGGCGATATCGGCTGCTTGGTGAACGGTGCCGGGCTCGCCATGGCAACCATGGACGTGATTAAGCTCTACGGCGGCGCACCCGCAAATTTCCTCGACGTAGGCGGTGGTGCCACGGCAGAAAAAGTAACTGAAGCCTTCAAGATCATGCTGAAAAACCCAAGCTTGAAAGCGATTCTCGTTAACATCTTTGGCGGCATCATGAAGTGCGATGTGATTGCCAATGGTGTCATCACCGCTGCGCGCGAAGTCAAGCTCACCGTGCCACTCGTCGTGCGTATGCGCGGCACCAACGAGGAGCTGGGCCGCCAGATGTTGAAAGACTCGGGCCTACCGATAATTTCTGTGACCAACATGGCAGAGGCGGCGGAAAAAGTTGTTGCCGCTGCGAAGGGTAAATAACCATGAGCATCTTAATCAACAAAAACACCCGCGTCATCACCCAAGGTATCACCGGCAAGACCGGTATGTTCCACACCAAAATGGGTAAGGAATACGCCAATGGCGCAGCCTGCTACGTGGCCGGTGTGACACCCAAAAAAGGCGGGCAGAGCTACGAAGGCATCCCGATTTTTGATACCGTGGCCGAGGCGAAATCGCAGACCGGGGCGAATGCATCGGTGATCTACGTGCCGCCACCTTACGCCGCTGCCGCGATTAACGAGGCGATTGATGCGGGCATTGAGCTTGTCATCTGCATCACTGAGGGCATCCCTGTGCGCGACATGATTCGCACACGTGAAAAATTGCTTCACTCAAAAACGATTTTGATCGGGCCAAACTGCCCCGGCGTGATCACGCCCGACGAAATCAAGATCGGCATCATGCCCGGCCATATTCACAAGAAAGGCCGCATCGGTGTCGTCTCGCGCTCGGGCACGTTGACGTATGAAGCGGTCGGCCAGTTGATGGATCTGGGTCTTGGCCAATCGACCTGTGTCGGTATCGGCGGCGACCCAGTGAACGGCATGAAGCATATCGACATCATGAAATTGTTTAACGACGATCCTGAAACCGACGCGGTCATCATGGTCGGCGAAATCGGTGGCGACGCAGAAGAAACCTGCGCGCGCTGGATTAAAGCGAACATGAAAAAGCCGGTGGTGGGATTCATCGCAGGCGTTACCGCACCGCCCGGCAAGCGTATGGGCCACGCGGGTGCCATCATCTCTGGCGGCAAAGGCACCGCGCAAGAGAAGCTCGCCGTGATGGAAGAGTGCGGTATCAAAGTCACCAAGAATCCTGCCAAAATGGGTGAATTACTGAAGTCTGTCCTCTGACCGAAGATGCCCTGATCAAACGGCTGCTACGGCAGCCGTTTTTTTATTGTGCATTTATTGCTAATCGCCCGGAGAACCAATGAACACGCCACATTCCACGTACCCACACCTTTTGGCACCGCTTGATTTAGGCTTCACCACGCTCAAAAACCGCGTGCTCATGGGCTCGATGCACACGGGGCTGGAAGACAAAGCCAAAGACTTCAAAAAGCTCGCCGCTTACTTTGCCGAGCGTGCGCGCGGTGGCGTGGGCTTGATGGTGACCGGCGGCTTCGCGCCGAATATCGAAGGCTGGCTCACACCATTTGGTTCGCGCTTGGCCTCATCCGGTGCGGCGAGAACGCACCGCGTGATAACGGATGAAGTCCACAAAGAAGGCGGCAAAATCGCGCTGCAAATTTTGCACGCGGGGCGTTATGGCTACTCGCCTTTTTCGGTAGCACCCTCGCGCATCAAATCGCCGATCACGCCATTCACGCCGCGTGAGTTATCGCTTAGCGGTATCGAGCGGCAAATAAAATGCTTCGTGCGCGCCGGCAAGCTCGCGCGCGAGGCGGGCTACGACGGCGTAGAGGTGATGGGCTCAGAGGGCTATTTCATCAACGAGTTTTTATCGCTCGCCACCAATAAACGCGAAGACAAATGGGGTGGGGCGTATGAAAACCGGATGCAGCTCCCCATCGAAATTGTTCGCCGAATGCGCGAGGCGGTGGGCAATGATTTCATCATCATCTACCGGCTCTCGATGCTCGACTTGATCCCCGATGGTCAATCATGGGAAGAAGTTGTGATGCTCGCCAAAGGCATCGAAGGCGCGGGTGCCACGATGATCAACACCGGCATCGGCTGGCACGAGGCGCGTGTGCCAACCATCGCGACCTCTGTCCCGCGCGGCGCGTTTGCGTGGGTGACGAAAAAAATGAAAGGCGAAGTCACGATCCCGCTCATCACCACCAACCGCATCAACACGCCGGAATTGGGC
>JAYVGG010000014.1:0-2122 GCA_043772475.1 Burkholderiales bacterium | reverse complement strand
GTATTGCGCGCGCCCCACGTTGCATTTTGTAAGCTGCCATTGGCCGCGATTTGCTCTTTCACGACGCTCGCAAACTGCGCTTGTAAAAACGATGTCCAGTCGGCGTGCGAGGCCGGCAGCAGATGCAGGGGCTGCGCCTCAATCGCCTGCCAAGCGGCGTATTCAAAACGCGCATCCCAGCGCACATCGAGTTTTAGTTTTGGTGCGCCCGCGCGCAGCCATGATTTCCACAGGCTATCCATCACCTGTACGCGAAACGCCCGCACCAAGCGATAGCCGTGTTGGTCTACATCGGCGCGGCCATTCCACGATTTCAGTAATGCGCTTACTTCGGCAGAGGGCGAGGCTGATTCGGCGAGTGTAGCCCAGCGTTTGAGAAAGCGCGCCTCGGTGTCGTGGGCAATCGCGTAGAGGGCGGCCTCATCAAATTTTTCGCGCGCGCGAAGGCGGTCCCGTATCTGCTGCGCGCGTGCGCCAAGGTCAGGCCCACCCTCGCCAATCGCGATACCGCCGACACCACCGAGCTTACGATTGTTGCCCGAATAAACGCGATGGTCGGGCGGATTTTTTACGCGCGGAACGGCTGGAGAATCAAGCCAGACGTGGGGTTTCGGTGTATTCATGAACTCTGATGTAAGACTATCGGTGCCTGTCACGCGCGCGGCCATCTTGCCCGCAATCGTCCACGCCACATTGCCCGCGCGGTCCACCACGTGTAGATTTTGGTGTGGCATTCCGCTTAGGTGCGCGGTGGCTATGGCGTCATCCACATTGCGCGCAGTGGCGATGTTGGTGAAGTGAATATCAATCGCGCCTGGCTTATGCGCGAGCCAGTCGAGCGCAAATTCACGCCCCTGCCACGATTTCAAAATAGGCCCTGCGGCTGTTTCGCGCACGGTCACGCTCACCTCGTCGCCGCCTTTAACCTTGATCGTTTCCACGTGCGTGGTGATGGGCATTGGGGCTGTCACCGGCACCCATTCATACCAGCGGCCATAGCTATTGGTGAAACCCCATGCCACCTCGCCGTTGCTGCCTGCCACCATGCCCGGTAAGCCGGGTAGCGAAACGCCGACTGTGCGAGACTTTGTGGGTGTGGTTAATTCAATTTGCGCGCGAAACCAAATGTTGGGCACGCTGTGCGAGAGGTGCATGTCATTGGCCAACATCCCCGCGCCGTGCTGCGTTAGCGCACCCCCCACTGCCCACGCATTGCTGCCCACGGCAGGCGCATCAGATTGGGCGTGGGTAATGGCGGGCACCTCGGCGGCAGCCTTACGCACGTCAAGCTCACTTCCGCTAGGCAGGCTCACGGGTGCCACCACGCTGCCATCGAGTGCGGCATCCCACGTGCCGCCGCGTGGGCGCAGCTTGTCGTAGAGCGTGGTGCCGACGGTTTCGCGCAGCGCGGCTTGATTAAACGCGCTGCTGTACCCGCCACCTAGCAGCATGGAGTACATTTCGGCGACCACCTACAGTGAGTCGGTAGGCTGCCAAGCGCTGGGCTCGGCGAATAAAAATGTGTACTGCCAAGGTTTGGTACCGAGGCTCGCGAGCCCGCTCGCGACCCCATCGGCGTAGCGTTGCAGCTCGCTTCGTTGCTCGCTTGGCAAGGCCTGCCACGCGGCATTCATGCGCGCGCGAAATCGGTGCAAACGTTTTTCTTTGTCGGCCTCGATGGTGGCACCACCAAACAATTCAGAGAGCTCGCCAGCGGCTGAGCGGCGCGTTAAATCCATTTCAAAAAATCGCTCCTGCCCATGGACAAACCCTAGTATCCACGCGGCTTCCGAGGTGTCACGCGCTTTGATCGTGGCGACCCCGAGAAGGTCTCGCGTAACTTCTGCGCTTGATTTAATGCCAGCCAGCGTGAGCGCGCCATCAAGCTGCGGGCGGCTCGCGCGTAGTGTGAGATAGACAACGATTGCGGCGATGAAGGCAAGCACCACCAAACCCACAATCACCCACGCCAGCGCGCGTAAGAGTTTTGAAAACCACGTCATGATGGGCTTACCTTCTTTTTTGCGCGTGGGTGCGCCACGTCATACACTTTCGCTAAATGTTGAAAATCTAAGTGGGTATAAACCTGTGTGGAGGCAATACTGGCGTGGCCGAGCATCTC
>JAYVGG010000013.1:0-3169 GCA_043772475.1 Burkholderiales bacterium | reverse complement strand
CCCGCTTCCGGTGATTGGGCGGCGGCAACATGGCGGATAAAAAGCCCCGGAAGCGAGAGCCCGGCACAGGCACCAAGCCTCGGTGCTGCGCCATCGCTGGACGCACAGACAAAACCGCACGCCCAAGGTGCGGCTGAGACCACGCCGAAAACCGCCGCACAAGCAACCACGAACGCGATTCCCAGCTCGTTTTGGGACGATGATGGTATCGGTGGCGAGGGCAAGGCCGACGAGGCCGATAGTGGCGATACCTTGTTTTTCGACGAATCCGATGTCGAGCGCGCGCCCGACTTCCCGCTAAGCGCCGTGGCAACACCGGCTGCGAAACCAGGTGAACGTAGTCGTGAGCTTTACCTGCGCCACCGTTACCCAGAAATCGCCATGCTGAACCCGGCGCTCGATGACGAAAAAGCGCTTATCCAGCGTGCGGTAACCTTGTATGATGAGGGTGCGACGGACTTTGCTAAGCGCCTCTTGAAGTACGCGGCTTATCAGCGCCCGATCAACGATCGTTACTGGCTCGCCTTACTTGAGCTACTTTTCCGTGAAAATCTGGGGCACGAATTTGCCGTGAATGCAAAATGGTTTCATCATCATCTGCCGCTTGCGAAGGAGTGGACCGAGGTGCAGCGGATCGGCTTCATTCTGAGCCCGCACGAGTCAATTTTTGCCGATGCGGCGACCGCCTCGCACGAGCGTCCCCCTGCGGGGCGCTGGTTCCCGCTCGGCGGGTTACCGGCGATTTCGCTCGATTTGCCTTCGCTTAAGCTTGAGTTAGCGAGTTAGCCGTGTATGCGATACCTAAAAAAATGAACGACGGCCCGCACTCCACCCCGTTAGGTCTCGCCGAAAAGCGCGAGGCAGATCTGCACGCGATCACCCAATTTGAGTCGCTCATTGGTGGTGAGAGCTTGGTGGTGTTTTCAAATACCTGCGACGCGTTTTCAGTCGATAGCGATAATTTATCAGTCAATAGGCAGCGCGAATTCCTGCAAATTGAGGATCATCTCGATTGGTTATTGCGCCAAGATTTGCCGATTGTGTTGCAATGGCGGCGCGCGGGGCGCATCGAGGAAGCGAAACGATTTAGCAATAAAGTGGCAGGCATTTGGCAGACACTGGGTGTTTGTCTGGGCCGCTATGCGCTCAACGATGCGGTGGCCGCCCACGATGCCGAGTCCGCCGAGGCGCTCTTGCCGCTCACGATCGCGGTCGCATTACGCTGCTATGTGAATGAGCTGCGTTGGCGGGCGTTGGCCGCCACCGGTAGCGAGCTACCGTTACGCGCGCTACATAAACTTTACGCGATCGCCGAGGCGCGCGGCATTGCCACGCAGCGGGTTCACCCCTACGAGGCGGATGTCGATTTTTCTATCACCGCCAAGGCGAAGTACCTACAGCTCCTCTTGCTGCATGATCTTTCCGAGCGCGAGCTGACGCCGATCCAGCGGCTCATTGCCCAGTACTGGCTTGCCGATTGGTGCGAGGTGGTCGAGCTCGACAAAACTCGTCGGGCTGATCTGCACACGCTGATGGTTGACCTTAGTGGCATCGAGGGCATGGGACGAATCGCCGAAAAGGACGTAGCCACGGCGCGTTACGTCAATATCCGCCCCATTACCCGTTCTATCGACGAGGCCGACGGTCATCTGGCGAACGGTGAGATCGACATGGTGGCGAACCCGGAGCTTGCCGAGGCGAGCTCGTCCGATTTTGCTGTCACCATCGGCTGGCTTGAGCGGCTCTACCATGAGCGTTCGGCGGCCGTGCAAACGCAGCGTGAGCGGCGCGTCGCCGAGACCGACAAGCTCGTCAGGGTGGTCGCTGGCTGGAACCATATCCGCCAATTCATGGAAGCGGCCCCGTGGGATCGCCGTACTGGGCGCGGTACTTTTTTGCCGATGTACCCAACTTTTGAGGTTCCCGTTGAGGTTGGCAGTAATGTCGTGCCTATTTCGCAGGCCGCAGCCGACCTTCCAAGTGCCGCACAGCGGCGCGATCAGGCCGGGTTCCCGCAGTGGCGCTTGTGTGATCGTAGCGCCTTCGGTGTTGGCCTCTCGACGGGGGACGCGGAAGCGGCGGCCTACGCCGTTGGCACCTTGATTCTCTTTGCGATCGAAAACGACGAAAAATGGCGCATCGGGCGTATTGTTAGAAAATTCAAAACCCTGAACGAAGACGAAACGCGTTTTGGTATTGATGTGTTGGGCACGAACGCGTTGCCGGTAAAACTCATCCAGCGCCAGCGCAACGATGGGCTCGGTAAACCTGCCGCGACCATGCTTGGCACGATTAGCGGTATTTTGCTCTGCGGGCGCACCGCGAACCGTGGGCACGATCAGCTTTTCTTAGCCCAAAGCTCGACTCTGCATTCGCAACGATTTGAATTAAAAACCGAGAGCGCACGCCTCCCGATCAATATCGGTATCCCGCTGTACAGCGCGGGCGGCTGGGTGATTGTTGGCTTTGAGGCTGAAGAAGCGATCCCGATCGCGCCCGGCATGTAGCCAAAGTCAAGCCAAAGCCAAGCATTGGCGCGGGGTTACGGGCGATCTTCACAAGCGATAACAAACAAAAACGCCGCTAAGAACAAGGTTCTTAGCGGCGTTTTTGTTGGCCAAAATTTGGTGCGCCCGACACGATTCGGTCAGCTCCGCCGACCCGGGTGCGGCGGTTCTTCGCTTCGCTCAGAACATCGCCGACACCCTTCGAATCGTGACGCGAGCCAAACTGTTGGCTCGCTCCGGGCGAATGAGAACGCCACCCAAGGGTGGCGTTAGATTTGGTGCGCCCGACACGATTCGAACGTGCGACTTCTACCTTCGGAGGGTAGCACTCTATCCATCTGAGCTACGGGCGCGAGATTGCATTTTAGCACTCGCTCATCCCGCGCGGGTCTTGATTGACGTATTCCGATTGAGTCGGCGCGCCGCCACCGCTATAATCGATGTTTACCGAAGTCACTCAGGAAAAATCCATGTCCCACCCCCAACACGACACCCCCCAAAGCCAATCCAACCCAGTCAAGCTGGTGGTAGCCGTTTTTGTAGGCTTAATTGCCCTCGTTATTGGCATCTTGATGCTGGCGTACTACTCAGTTGGCGGCCATACTATGGGTGCTAAGAACGAAAAAGCGAATTCAGCGGCCGAGGTTGCGAAGCGGATCGCG
>JAYVGG010000012.1:0-2584 GCA_043772475.1 Burkholderiales bacterium | reverse complement strand
GCGGTTCATGTATTCCACAAAGCCGCGTACACCACCGGAATAGGCAAAGTTTTCGCTCTTGCCGTTGCGCTGGTCGATCATTTCGATCTTCACGCCGTTGTTCAGAAACGAAAGCTCGCGTAAGCGTTTAGCGAGAATTTCCCAGTGGAATTCGACCACCGTAAAGGTTGATTTCGCCGCCAAGAAATGCACCTCGGTGCCGCGCTTGTCTGTGTTTCCGGTAACCGCGAGTGGTGCTACGCGATTCCCATGACGAAACTCCATCTGGTGCGCCTTGCCGTCGCGATAGACGCGCAGAATCAGCCACTCGGATAATGCGTTAACCACAGATACGCCCACACCATGCAAGCCACCAGAAACTTTGTAAGAGTTGGCATCAAACTTTCCGCCTGCGTGTAGCTCGGTCATGACGATTTCGGCGGCGGAGCGTTTGAATTCGTCGTCTTCTTTGATGCCGGTCGGTATTCCGCGGCCGTTGTCGGCTACTGAAATTGAATTATCTGTGTGGATGATGATTTTGATGTCGTTACAGTGGCCCGCAAGCGCTTCGTCGATTGCGTTATCAACGACTTCAAACACCATGTGGTGCAGGCCGGAGCCATCAGAGGTATCGCCGATGTACATGCCGGGGCGCTTACGAACGGCATCCAAGCCTTTGAGAATTTTGATTGAGTCTGAATCGTATGCGTTGGGGTCTTTGGGTGGCGTTGCCATATTGTTTTCTGTTTTCCTGTGTTCGGTTTAGCGTAAATTTTTGCTGTGTTGTGACGGCTGCTAAATACGCATTGGCATCACAACATACTTAAAGTCGTCGCCGCCTGCTTGCGTAATAAGCGCGCTCGACATATTGGCTTCACCGAGCGAAATCTGCACGGTTTCGGTATTGAGGTGGTTCAGTACATCGAGCAAGTAGGCGATATTAAAGGCGATATCGAGGGGCTCTTTGTCGTAGGAAATCGGTAGGTTTTCTTCGGCTTCTTCTTGCTCGTTATTGGTACAAATAATCGATAGCGAATCTTTGGTAAATACGAGACGAACACCACGAATTTTATCGTTGGAGAGTATCGAGGCACGCTGAAGTGCGCCGAGTAATTCGGCGCGGTTTAAGGTGAGGTGATTGGTGTAGCCCGATGGAATCACTTTGGTGAAATCAGGGAATTTACCTTCAACAATTTTGCTCACGATCTCAATGCCGGTGAAGCTAAATTTGACTTGATTTTGGTGCAGCGTGAGCTCGACCGGGTCATCACTTTCATCGAGCAGCTTGATGAGTTCGAGGGCCGTCTTACGCGGAAGAATCGCGTCGATCTTGCTCACGGGCTCGGGTAGCGTGTATTGCGCCATCGAGAGCCGGTGCCCGTCCGTGGCCACCACACGCAGGGTGGTGCCGGCGGTGGAGAGCAGCACGCCGTTGAGGTAGTAGCGGATGTCTTGCACGGCCATCGCGTATTGCACCATGCCGAGTACTTTTTTGAGCTCGCGCTGCGGTAGTGTGACGGTAATGGCTTCGTCTTTTGCTTCAGCGATCTTGGGGAAGTCGGCGGCGGCGAGTGACTGTAATTGAAATTTGCTCTTGCCCGCTTTGACGGTGAGGCGGCTTTCTTTGGTCTCGATGGTGGTGTCGGCGTCAGGCGGGAGCGCGCGGAGGATGTCTTGAAGTTTCTTAGCGCCCACGGTGAGGCTACCCGGCTTATGCGGGGTATCGAGCTTGGCGGACGCACGGATCTGCACTTCGAGGTCGGTTGCCAAAAAATGTACGGATTGTTCCGTTACCTCAATTAAGACGTTTGAGAGTATCGGTAACGTGTGTCGACGCTCGACAATGCCGGTTACGAATTGCAAAGGTCCAAGCAAGGTGGCGTTTTTTGCTTTTATCATTAACATATATATATACCTTAATAGATAGTAGATAAGGGCAGGCGTTTTAGCGGGTAAGTCTAAAAAAGCCTATGGTTTCATTGGTTTGGCGTGATTTTAGGTTCGGTATAAGTTGCAGATTCGGTGTTTGGCGTTTGTGCATGAATCGAAAAAATGAGAAAAAAGGCAGGAAAAGTTGGGGTTATCCACAAAGCATCCAGCGCGATTAATGGGCTTTTCCACAGCGTTTATGGGTAGGGTTAGGCATTGCATTGCGTCGTCATCCTCGCAAAATTTGCAGCAATAACGCGTAGTCACGCGCGATCGTTGGGTCGGCTTCAGCGAGCTGGGGGATTTTCCGGCAAGCATGAAGTACGGTGGTGTGATCGCGGCCACCAAAAGCTTCACCAATCTCAGGCAGCGACATCGAGGTGAGCTCTTTGGCTAGGGCCATCGCAACTTGCCTCGGGCGAGCTAATGAGCGCACGCGTTTTTTTGAGTACATCTCGGCGACTTTTATCTTGAAATAGTCGGCGACGGTCTTTTGGATATTCTCGATGGATATTTGGCGGTTTAGTACCGCGAGCAAATCTTTGAGCGCTTCCTTCGCGGCCGGGATGGTGACAGCGGTATTGTTAAAGCGCGCAAAGGCCAACACCCGCTTAAGCCCACCTTCGAGCTCGCGCACGTTTGAGCGTATGTGCTTAGCGATAAAAAACGCGACTTC
>JAYVGG010000011.1:0-22328 GCA_043772475.1 Burkholderiales bacterium | reverse complement strand
AAAGTGAATGCGGCGAAGGCTAAGCTTCTCTATTCGACGATTGATGACTCGGATGGGTTCTACCTGAATAAAGTAGCAGTTGAAAATCGCTCGCGCATGAACGTGCCGTTTTTTCTCACCGACGAAAAATTGAGCGGTGCATTTTTGTTAGGAGCCGAAGCCGCAAGCTTGGCAGGGCTCAAGGGCCACAAAGCGGTGGGCGGAATGCGCGCCTCGATTTATAACGCCGTCTCAACGGCGGCAGTCGATGCGCTTACGGGTTACATGCGCGATTTCGCGAAGCGCCACGGCTGAACCCACAAAAATTTTGACGTTCAACAGGGCTCTGAATCCATTTTTGGGTTCTAATGTTGCTCCGCTGCCCCCTCTTTTTTGCTACCGCCATGTCCGACGATCTCTCGCTTCTTCGCACCCAGATTGATGTACTCAACGTCGAAATCCTCACGCGCCTAAACGCCCGCGCCGAGCTCGCACGTAAGGTGGGCTCGCTCAAGGTTGGCCAAGCTTATCGCCCTGAGCGGGAAGCTGAAGTGCTACGGCGCATGAAAGAATTAAATACGGGCCCGCTGCCAGATGAAGTCGTGGCGCGATTATTTCGCGAGATTATGTCGGCGTGCTTAGCGCTTGAGCGCCCGATCACAGTCGCCTATTTGGGCCCGCAAGGCACATTTAGCGAGCGCGCCGTCATCAAGCACTTTGGCGAGGGAGCGGCCTGCCAGCCGGTGCCGAGTATTGATGAGGTTTATCGTGCGGTGGAGTCAGGTGTAGCCGATTTCGGCATCGTGCCGGTGGAAAATTCTACCGAGGGTGCGATCGGCCGCTCGCTCGATTTAATGCCTGCAAGCCCGCTCAAAATTTGCGGTGAAGTGGTGTTACGCATTCACCATAATCTGATGGTGAAAGAGGGCGTTGAGTTGAAATCCATTCAGCGCGTGTTTTCTCACGGCCAATCGCTCGCGCAATGCCATGGATGGCTCAACGCCAATCTCGCGCACGCTGAGCGCATACCCGTTGCCTCGAACGCGGAAGCCGCACGCCGTGCGGCACTGGAGCCGGGCTCAGCCGCAGTGGCGGGCGAGATGGCGGCAACGCACTATGGGCTTTCCATCATTCGCCAAAATATTGAAGACGAGCCGAATAACACCACGCGATTTTTGGTCCTCGGCGATTACGCACCCACCCCATCGAGAAAAGACAAAACATCCATCGTGCTCTCTGCGGCCAATCGCGCGGGGGCGGTGTACGAATTGTTGACACCCTTCGCCAAAAACGGCGTCTCGATGTGCAAATTTGAATCGCGCCCGTCGAAAGTCGCGGTGTGGGAGTATTTATTTTTCGTCGATATCGAAGGCCACCAGAGTGCGGAAAATGTGGCGCGCGCACTCGATGAAGTGAAAAAAATCGCGGGCTATGTGAAGGTACTGGGCTCGTATCCGACGGCTGTGCTTTAGGTGGCGAGATGTTGAAATCTCTTGTGCTCTTTTTACTAATAATTGCAGCTACTGCCGCGTGCGGAAAATTTGAGTCTGGTACCGCGAGTGGTGTGACGCGATCAGCCACGACCGGAGCGGGTGCTGGGGTTCTCGCGACGGCATATTCGCGTAAGTTCAATGGGCTCAATTCCTCGTTGACCATCACGTGTCAAGAGTCAAGTACAGGCACCTGCCACTATCAGGTCTGGCAGGTGGTTTCGGCAACGAACAACGCGGGGAACTCAAATATTGAGCGGCACGCATCCTCTTTTTCGCTCTGCGTGAATGAAAGTAGGAATCTGAGTCCAGCGCTGAAGGATTCCTCCTTTTGCCACGCATCCGACAAGCTGCCCGATCCGGCCGTCTGTGAGCAGACCAAAACGTAACTTATCTTGTTGACTGAATATGAATCTCACTCACTTAGCCCCCCAATACATCCGCGACATCGCCCCCTATCAACCGGGAAAACCGATCTCTGAAGTCGCACGTGAATTAGGGCTGGATGAAGCCTCAATCGTGAAGCTCGCTTCCAACGAAAACCCGCTCGGCGTAAGCCCAAAAGCCTTGGACGCAATGGCAAAAATGTTGCCGCAATTAGCCCTCTACCCGGATGGCAGCGGTTACGAATTAAAAGCGGCGATTGCCAAAAAATTTGCCGTGAGCCATGACGCAATTGTGCTCGGTAATGGCTCGAACGATATTCTCGAATTTGCGGCGCGTACGTTCCTGACACCCGGTGACACTGCCGTGTATTCGCAGCACGCGTTTGCGGTGTATCCGCTGGCGGTGAAGGCGGTGGGCGGGGTTGGCATTGAGGTGCCGGCGAAAAATTTCGGCCATGATCTCGATGCCATGGTGGCCGCGATTCGGCCAAACACCAAACTCATGTTTGTAGCGAACCCGAATAATCCGACGGGCACCTTCATCCCCGCCGAGGTGTTGCGCGCTGCATTGATGCGCGTACCGGCGCATGTGTTGATCGTATTGGATGAAGCCTACACCGAGTTCATGTCGCCCGAACTCCGCGTGGATAGTGCGTCTTGGCTCACTAGCCTACCGAATCTCATCATCTCGCGCAGCTTCTCGAAAGCCTACGGGCTCGCAGGCCTACGCGTGGGTTACGGGCTCGCGCACACCGATGTCGTGGCGATGATGAATCGCGTGCGGCAGCCGTTTAACGTGAACCAAATGGCGCTCACAGCGGCTACGGCAGCGCTTGGCGATGACGAGTTTCTCGCACGTTCATTCGACGTTAATCAGCGCGGTATGGCGCAGTTGCTTGCCGGGTTTCAAGCGGCGGGGCTCACGCACATTCCGTCGTTTGGTAATTTTGTTTGCGTGAAGGTGGGTGATGGTGCGGCGGTGTTTCAGAAGCTATTGAAACAAGGTGTGATCGTGCGTCCGGTTGCGAGCTACGGAATGCCGACGTATCTGAGAATTTCGATTGGTACAGAGCGTGAAAACGCGCTATTTTTGGCGGCGTTGAAGGTTGCGCTTGCTTGAGTAATAGCCTGAAAGGCTAATAAGGGCGCGGTGTTTGGCTGCCTTATGGTCATCCACCAAGATGGTTTTTTTACGCTGGTGTGTTGTCATGCAAACACCAAGAAGCGCGCTCTAAGCGAAGCACTTCCCCCTTTTTAAAGGGGGATTGTGGGGGATTTTCGGTGGTTGGTGAATCGCAAAATCCGTTAAATCCTCCTCAATCCTCCTTTAAAAAGGAGGAAGTGCCCTGCGAGCATCACACTTCGTTTTTTGGCTTAACCGCAGTTTGTAGTTTCCCTCCCTAATTCCATCCCCCATGAAATTTCCCCGCATCGCCATCATCGGAATCGGTCTCATCGGTGCCTCATTCGCACTCGCACTTAAGCGCGCCGAGGTGGTGGGCGAAGTCATTGGCATCGACACCGACACCTACGCGCTCGAACAGGCGCAAAAACGCGGTGCGATTGATCGTATCGGCGTGATGGCGGATGCGCGTGATGTTGATCTCGTGTTGCTCGCGATTCCGGTGCGGCAAACAGCGGCTGCACTCGCAGCCCTTCGCGCCCATCTTTCGGCTCGCACCGTGGTGATGGATGCCGGCAGTACCAAGCAAGACGTGATCGCTGCCGCTCGCGCCTCCCTTGGCGCGCAGGTAAATCAATTCGTCCCCGCGCACCCAATTGCGGGCCGCGAGCTACATGGCCCGCTGGCGGCTGAAGTCGATTTATTCACCGATAAACGCGTCGTGATTACGCCACTTGCCGAATCCACCGAGGCGGCCATCACGCTCGCCACCGCCGCGTGGGTAGCCTGCGGCTCACGTGTGGTCACCATGCCAGCCGCCACGCACGATGCGGTGTTTGCGGCAGTGAGTCATCTGCCGCACATGCTTGCGTTTGCCTTGGTGGATGAGCTCGCAAGCCGCCCGAATGCCAAATTGCTCTTTGAGCACGCTGCCTCCGGCTTCCGCGATTTCACGCGCATCGCAAGCTCTAGCCCCGCGATGTGGCGCGATGTGGCGCTCAATAATCGCGAAGCACTGTTGGCTGAATTAGACCGCTACACCACGCGCATCGCAGCTCTGCGCGATGCGCTCGCCGCCGAAGACGGCGCGAAGCTTTTTAGCCTCATGCAGCGCTCGCAAACGGCGCGTGAGCGCTGGATGTCTGGCCAGCTTGACCATTTTCAGGATGAATCCGCATGACCCTTTTTGCTTCGCCCCCATTGATTTTGTCCCCACGCCGCATAGCGAGTGGAACGGTTGCATTGCCGGGCTCTAAGAGTATTTCTAACCGCACGCTTTTGCTGGCGGCGTTAAGCGAAGGCGAAACGGAGGTCAAAAATTTACTCGCCTCCGACGACACCGCCGTCATGCTGGCGGCGCTCAAAAAACTCGGTATTGCGATCACGCAAAATGGCGCAAACACCGCGCGGATTGTGGGTTGTGGCGGTTTATTCCCGGTCCAAAGCGCCGAGCTTTTTCTCGGTAATGCTGGCACGGCTTTTCGCCCGCTTACCGCCGCCCTCGCGCTACAAGCGGGCAGCTATACGCTTGCTGGCGTGCCCCGTATGCACGAACGGCCGATTGGCGATTTGGCCGATGCGCTGAACGCGCTCGGGGCCGACATCACCTACACCGGCAACGCGGGCTACCCCCCACTGTCGATCCATGCTTTCGGCGGGCAGGCGAGTAGCACGGTGAGCGTGCGCGGCGATGTATCGAGCCAATTTTTGACCGCGATGTTGTTGGCGGCACCACTTCTCAAAAAATCACTCACGATTGAAGTTGTGGGCGAATTGATCTCCAAGCCCTACGTCGACATTACGCTGAATCTGATGGCGCGCTTTGGTGTTGACGTGAAACGTGACGGCTGGCAGCGCTTCACGATTGCTGCGGATGCAAGTTACATGAGCCCCACCGTGATTCACGTCGAAGGTGACGCATCGAGTGCATCCTACTTTCTCGCCGCCGGTGCCATCGGTGGCGGCCCCGTGCGCGTGACGGGCGTGGGGCGCACCAGCATTCAGGGCGACACTAAATTTGCCGCCGCCATTGAGGCCATGGGAGCGACCGTTACCATGGGGGACGATTGGATGGAAACCCGCGCCAGTACTAGACTTAAAGGAACAAACCGGCTTCAAGGCATTACGCTAGACTGCAATCACATCCCCGATGCCGCCATGACGCTCGCCGTTGTCGCCCTTTTTGCCGAGGGCACCACCACGCTCACCAACATCGCCAGCTGGCGCGTAAAAGAAACCGACCGCATCGCGGCCATGGCGATCGAGCTGCGAAAGCTCGGTGCCACGGTGGAAGAGGGTGCCGATTTCATTCGCGTGAGGCCACCGGCAAGCAACGTACTCACGCAAGGTGCCACGATTGACACCTACGATGATCACCGCATGGCGATGTGTTTTTCGTTAGCCTCCGTGGGCGCTCAGGGCGTACCCGTCACGATTAACGACCCCGCCTGCGTCGGCAAAACGTTCCCCGATTATTTCGAGATCTTGGCGAAGATTCTGCCATGACGATCCCCGTCATCGCCATCGACGGGCCAACCGCCTCCGGCAAGGGCACCGTCGCCCAGCGCGTGGCCGAGGCCTTGGGCTTCCACTACCTCGATAGCGGCGCGCTGTATCGCTTGGTCGGCCTCGCGGCACGGCAAAACGGTATCGCGCGCGATGATGCACAACGCTTGGCCCACATCGCCCGCCACTTGGCGATTCGCTTTGACGGCGAGCAGGTGTACCTTGCGGGGGACGACGTAACCGCCGCCATTCGCACCGAGGAAGTAAGCCGCGATGCCTCCGTGGTCGCGGCCATCCCCGCCGTGCGTGCCGCCCTTTTGGAGCGCCAGCGCGCGTTCCGCGAGGCCCCCGGATTAGTCTGCGACGGCCGCGATATGGGCTCGGTGGTGTTCCCGGATGCGGCGCTTAAGGTTTTCCTCACCGCAAGTGTGGATGCCAGGGCCGAAAGACGCACTAAGCAGTTGAAACAAAAAGGAATGTCTGCAATAATGGCGGACGTTGTGAAGGATTTACGCATTCGAGATGAGCGAGATTCTAGTCGTCTTGTTGCGCCGCTAAAGCGTCTAAATGACGCGCAACTCCTTGATACCACAGAGATTTCCGCAGACGAAGCGGTCTCAATCATCCTCCAATGGGTGCGTGGCATGAAGTAGGTGTTTGATCGAAAAGCGTTTTTTAGCTTTTTGCTCGCTCTCGGTTCAAATTTTTCTGCAGCAAAAATGGTGCCCACGGTTCAGCCTGAACTGGGGGCGTTCTCTAACCCTCGCCGTTTTGCGTTTCAGCCTATCGAAACCGCCAAAGCACGCGAGCTAACCCGAAAGTGAAATTTATGTCTGCAACCCAAACTGCCCCCGCCGCCAAAGTCGTCCATCACCCCGATAGTTTTGCCGCCCTCTTTGAAGAGAGCCTAACGCGTCAGGAAATGCGAATTGGCGAACTCATCACCGCTGAAGTGGTGCTGGTCGATCAAAATATTGTCGTGGTCAACGCCGGATTGAAATCCGAGAGCGTGATCCCGGTTGAAGAATTTAAGAATGACCGTGGCGAACTCGAAGTCAAGGTTGGCGATTTCGTCACCGTGGCTATTGAGAGCCTCGAAGACGGCTACGGTGCCACCAAGCTCTCACGCGACCGCGCCAAGAAACTCTCCGCATGGCACGAGCTCGATGTGGCCCTCGACAAAGGCACCGTTATTACCGGTACCGTTTCGGGCAAAGTTAAAGGTGGTCTCACCGTTATGGTTAACGGTATCCGCGCCTTCTTGCCGGGCTCGCTTGTCGATACGCGTCCTGTTAAAGACACCACACCGTTTGAAGGTAAAGAGCTCGAATTCAAAGTTATCAAGCTTGATCGCAAGCGTAACAACGTGGTCGTATCGCGCCGCGCGGTGATGGAACAATCGCAAGGTGCGGATCGCGCTGTGCTGATGGAAACCTTGAAAGAAGGCGCCATCGTCAAAGGTATCGTTAAAAACATCACGGACTACGGCGCGTTTGTGGATCTCGGCGGTATCGACGGTTTGCTGCACATCACTGATCTTGCCTGGCGTCGCGTGAAGCACCCATCTGAAGTGGTCAATGTTGGTGACGAAGTCGAAGCGAAGATTTTGAAATTCGACCAAGAGAAAAACCGCGTTTCGCTCGGCATGAAGCAATTGGGCGACGACCCCTGGCATGGCCTCTCACGCCGTTATCCACAGTCCACCCGCCTGTTCGGCAAAGTCACCAACCTGACCGACTACGGCGCGTTCATTGAGATCGAAGCCGGTATCGAAGGCTTGGTACACGTTTCCGAAATGGATTGGACGAACAAAAACGTACACCCAGCCAAAGTGGTTTCGCTCGGTGACGAAGTCGAAGTCATGATTCTTGAAATCGACGAAGAGCGCCGCCGTATCTCGCTCGGCATGAAACAGTGCAAAGCAAACCCTTGGGAAGAATTTGCAATGTCCCAGAAGAAGGGCGAAAAAGTTAAGGGCACCATCAAGTCGATCACCGACTTCGGCGTGTTCATTGGCCTGCCAGGCAATATCGACGGCCTCGTTCACCTCTCGGATCTTTCGTGGAATGCACCCGGCGAAGAAGCGGTTAAAAACTTCAAGAAGGGTGACGAGCTCGAAGCGATTGTGCTTGGCATCGACGTTGAGCGCGAGCGTATCTCGCTCGGCCTCAAACAATTGGATGGGGATCCTTTCAATACCTACGTCACCATGTTCGATAAAGGTGCGCTGGTTAAGGGAACCGTGAAAGTGATCGACGCGAAGGGTGCCACGATTGCGCTGAGCCCCGAAGTCGAAGGCTATTTGCGCGCCTCCGAAATTTCACGTGAGCGGGTTGAAGACATCCGTACCCACCTGAAAGAAGGCGACGAAATCGAAGCCGTCATCGTCAACGTTGATCGCAAGACCCGCAACATCAATCTCTCGATTAAAGCCCGCGATTCGGCTGACGAAAAAGATGCGATGAAGCGTGTCACCGAAGAAGCCCCATCGAATGCTGGCACCACCAACTTGGGCGCGCTGCTCAAGGCCAAAATGAAGGCTGGCAGCGATAGCTAAGTAGTCGAATAGGGCATCGCGTGACTGTACGATCACGCGATGCCCGTTGTATTTCGCTTTATATCCCCTCGCCAACGATTCGCAGGAACGCACTCTCGTGAAATCCATGACGAAGTCAGAATTGATTGAAATTCTTTCGGCGCGCCATGCACAATTGGCGCCGAAGGATGCCGAGCTCGCCGTGAAAACGATGCTCGATACGATGTCGCAGGCGTTAGCTCAAGGCGACCGGATCGAGATTCGTGGCTTCGGTAGCTTCGGCCTCAATTTTCGGCCGCCGCGCACGGGGCGGAACCCAAAGACCGGCGAAAAAGTGCAGGTGCCGAAAAAATACGTGCCGCATTTTAAGGCGGGCAAAGAGCTTCGAGAGCGTGTCGATCAGCTTGAGCTACCGGAAGATAAGGTGGTATTAAAGATGGCGGCGAGTGGTGAGAAGTAGCCGCTAGAAAAATCTAAAAACGCCGGGCGAAATTTTCGCCCGGCGTTTTTTTATGCTTGTATAAAACGATGGAACCCCGCGCCAGCATTAGGTTTTCACGAGTTTGTGCTATCTCCGGTATAGTCACGTTTTACTATCTTCACGAGGCACACATGATTCGTAAATCATTACTACTTGCGTTCGCAGCCCTCGCCTTGCTCGCCTGCGAGGGCACATCCACCGGCGAGAAGGCCGAAAGCATCGCAGTCGATATCAACGCACAAGGCGGCTACGGCCCGATCAAAGTCAACCTCACGCAAGCGATGTCGCCGGTGGCCCTTAATCTGCGCGCTGAGCACGGCATCGACGCAAGCCAAGCCGGCGAATGGAATGCCTACCGCATCACCCTCACGCGCGCCGGGGCGTTAGTTGATAGCGCCGATTTCAGCATCAACTACACCGGCACGGCCGACGGCCAAATGGGTGTTGCCTACCAAGTAAAGACCATGCTGATCGTACCGATTGGCGACGCGGGCGACTACGATCTCGTCGTGACACCCACCAAGCCCAACACCGTGAAAATCACCAGCGCCAAAGTGGAAATTCGCCGCAACGTGCAAATGCCACCGCCGGGCCGTAAAAATTAACCCTGTGGCGGCTTTTATTCCACTGGCGGGCTACACCGCGCTCGATACGGACACCATGCTCGAGCGGGCGACAGGCTTTTGCGAAGCGCTCTCGCGCCGCCGCAGCGTGCGCGATTTTTCGCCGCGCGCTGTCCCGCGCGAGATCCTTGAAGCCGCGATGCGCGCGGCCGCGAGTGCGCCCAGTGGAGCCAATCGCCAGCCATGGCATTTTGTGGCCGTCGGTGATGCTCGGTTGAAGAAAAAAATTCGCGAAGGTGCTGAGGTCGAAGAGCGCGAATTTTACGCACACCGCGCCCCACAAGATTGGCTCAACGCGTTAGCGCCACTCGGCACCAACGCAGAAAAGCCCTTCCTCGACATCGCGCCGTGGCTCATCGCGATTTTTAGCGAAAAACATTCGCTGGATGCAAACGGCGAGAAGCAAAAAAATTACTACCCCATCGAATCGACTGGCATCGCAACCGGCTTTCTCATCGCAGCCCTCCACCACGCCGGCCTCGCCACCCTCACACACACGCCGAGCCCCATGAAGTTTTTGAATGAAATTTTGGGTAGACCGGAAAACGAAAAACCGTTTTTGTTGTTGGTCGTGGGTTATCCGGCCGAGGGCGCGCTGGTACCGGATATTGGGCGCAAAGCGTTTGGGCAAATTGCGACGGTGTTGGGGTGAGCGGGCTTCTGAAAAAATCTTAAAACCACGCATCCCGCATCGTGAGCGCGGTTGTATCTCGTGAATCTAGTAGCGCCAGCATGGCACCCACCTTCGGTAATTCGCTCACAAAAAAATACTGGCACGCGTGCATTTTTCCTATGGCAATGTCATCGTTTCGCGAGGCTAGGGCAAGCGCTTGGTCTAGCCACAGCCAAGCAATCACGATGTGGCCGAAGGCTTCGAGGTAGGATGTGGAATTCGCAAGTGCGATGTTGATATCGGGGCTCGCGTGGGTGTGTAGGGTGGCCTTGAGCAGGTGCTGCCAATGGCTCGCTAAAGAATCAGCATATGCCTGAAACGCCGCGTGGTTATTGGACTTTGCGCGGTTTATGGTGGTGTTTATTTCGCGATCTACCAATGCCAATGCGGCTCCTTTTTGCATCACCACCTTGCGCGCCAAGAGATCCAGCCCTTGAATACCATGCGTGCCTTCGTGAATCGCGTTCAGCCGATTATCGCGATAGAGCTGCTCCACGTTGTAGTCGCGCGTGTAGCCATAGCCGCCGTGGATTTGGATCGCTAGATCATTGGCGGCTAAGCACCATTGCGAGGGCCAGCTTTTGGCGATGGGCGTGAGAATGTCGAGGAGTAATTTTGCCTCAGCCCGGCGCGCAGGCTCGGCGTGCGTGTGTTCATCATCGACTAACATCGCACAATAAAGATTGAGTGCGAGTGCGCCCTCCACGTAAGATTTTTGCGCGAGCAACATGCGTTTGACATCGGTGTGTTCGATGATCGCAATCGGGGGTGCGTGTGGGTTTTTGTCCGCAGCCGCGCGGCCTTGCGTGCGCGTGCGTGCGTAGTCAAGCGAGGCCAGATAGCCCGCGTAGCCCAGCATGGTGGCGCCGAGGCCAATGCCGATGCGCGCCTCATTCATCATGTGAAACATCTGTGCTAACCCCTTGCCGGGGGCCCCCACCAAATCGCCCACCGCACCCGCGCTACCTTGCGGCTTAAATTTAGCTTCGCCAAAATTAAGCAGGCAATTGCTCGTCGCCCGGTAGCCCATCTTGTGATTGAGCCCAGCAAGTGCGATGTCGTTTCGCTCGCCACTGTTGCCGTTTTCATCGAGTATTTTTTTAGGCACGATGAAAAGTGAAATTCCCCCAGCGCCCGCCGGGAGCGTGCCGTCGTCATTAACGATTTTGGCCAGCACCAAATGAATAATGTTTTCGGTCAGCTCATGGTCGCCCGCCGAGATCCACATCTTGTTCCCGAATAGGCGATAGCTGCCATCGGGCTGCACCACAGCGCGGGTGCGAATATCGGCGAGCGACGAGCCCGCCTCAGGCTCCGATAAACACATGGTGCCAAAAAAGCGCCCCGCCAACAGTGGGCGTGCAAATTTTTCGATTTGATCGGCTGAGCCGTGGGCGAGTAAGAGTGCGGCGTTCGCTTTGGTGAGATACGGGTAGGCGCAGGCCGCGATGTTGGCCATGAGACCAAACGTCCAGAGCGCACTATCGACGACCTTGGGTAACTGCATTCCGCCAAAGGCCTCATCTTGGCCTGCGGCAATCAGCCCGGCATCCACAACCGCGCGCACGGCGGTTTCAAGCTCAGGAATCAACTGCACACGCTCGCCATCAAACCAAGGCTCAACTTGATCGCCTTTTTTATAGCAGGGTGCCAAAAAATCGCGCGCAATCGTGGCCGCCAGATCAAGCGCTTGATCGAAGGTCTCGCGGCTGTGCTCGGCATAGCGCGGGCGCGCGGTGAGGGTAGCGACGTTAAGCCAATCGTAGAGGAGGAAATCGAGGTTTTGGCGGTACGGGTTGTTGATGGACATAGTGGGGATGAGAAAAATGAGGTGAGAGCGCAGCGGCATTGAGCAAGCCAAAACGCGTTCTGGGCGAAACAAAATCTGTTCGAACACCGCATGGACGAATAAGGGATGTCGCTCTAGCTTACAATACTTCGATAAACAGGCCGTCGCGTGCAGGCAATCGACAGGCTGCCCGCGTTTAACGCGCCGCTTACCACCAGCCAGGCCATGCCTGCTACTCCGTAAACTCCCCCATGCAAAACTTCTGGCAATCCTCAGGCTTCAACACTCTCGAAAAAAACGATCACGGCTGGCTTCGCGTCACGCCGGATTATTTACGTTTGATTTTGGCTAGGCCGGAATTAGCGCCTATCCCCGAATCTCGCTCACACGAGCGCGCACTGCACGCGCGCTTGCTCGAAGACCCGAAGAGCGCCGTGGGTGCGGAGGACTTGACGGCGATTGAGGATGCCCACGCGCGCGAAAACTACATTCATTTCTTGCAGCTACGCAAAGCGCTGCTTGACGCGGTAACGCTTGAGCGCTTTTACCTGCAAACTTTTCGCAAGGGTAAAGTCGATTTGCCGCCGGTGTTCATGGACATGGCCGCGCACGCGATTACGCGTGGGATGCTTGATGGCGTGAATGACCCTTACGAAGTCCGCGCGGGCGAATTATTTTTTCGCCGTCAGCGGGTCTCCACCGAAGGCGGGCAGATTTTGGCGGCGGATGCAGAAACGATTCAGCTTTTTTCCGAGACGGGTGGCTTTGGCAGTGTCGGGCGCTTACTCGCGCAGCAGGGCACAGCGCTTGCCACTGTGAACATGGATGTGATGACCCACGAGAACGCAGACCTTTACTGGATGCGTGAAAATCGTTATTCCACGCTCCTGGATATGACGCATCAACGGGCTGGAGAAGAAGCACTGGCGCGGGTTTTGGCGAAATGGGTGAAACATTTTTTTGGGCTTAACGTAACCATTGAAGCGCTCTCGCGCATTGATGACGACGCATGGCGCTGGCATGTGGGGCTCGATCTGGAGTCTTCCGCGATCATGAATGATCTCTACGAAGGCAATGAGGTCGATGAGGCCCGTAAGGCGCGCTTGATTTCGCTTTTTAAGCTCACCTTTGCCGATGCGAGCGACATGCGTGCCGATGTGGCGGGCAAGCCCGTTTATCTCGGCATTGCGATCAACGAAGACAATGTTCTGAAGCTAAAGCCGCAAAATCTGCTCATCAATTTGCCGCTGGCAAAGACCAGTTAAAATCCACGCTCACTTATCAAAGGCTTCCCATGAAATCAGGTCAAGATCACCCCGCCGTACAGATGCTGCGTAGCGAAATCGAGTTCATGATGTCGGATCGCGAGGCGCTCTTGCGTATCGCGGGGGCTGCGGCCAAGTTTGTCGAAAAAGTGAATATCACGAAGCTCCCGGTTTCGGCGATACCGCACGCCGAAAAGCTCGCCGCGAGCGTGAATGCCCTCTCAGAAGAAGCGCTTAACGACGCGCTGACCGCGATCAAAAAGCGCTAGTCTCGGTGCCGGAAATTCCAATCGTACCGGCCGGCTATCCGCGCCGCAATAATGCGATCACGCGTGCGTTTGGTCGCACGCTCATGCGGCTATCGGGCTGGCGCTTTGAAGGCACGATGCCGGATGTGCCGAAGGTGATTGTGGCGGTCGCGCCGCACACGAGTAATTGGGATTTTGTCGTCGGTGTCATGGCCTTGCTGGCGCTTGATATTCGCATCCGGTTTTTTGGTAAGCACACTTTGTTTACGTGGCCGTTTGGCATTTTTATGCGCGCCCTTGGCGGCATCGCGGTGGATCGCACAAGTGCTAACGGCGTGGTCGGCGGGATCGTGAATGCTTTTAATGCAGCCGACCGGATGATTTTTGCCCTTGCCCCGGAAGGCACGCGCGCGCTCAATAAAGGTTTTAAAACCGGCTTTTTACATATCGCCCACGGGGCGAAAGTGCCGATCTGCCTCACCTATTTTGATTTTGCGAATAAGGTGGTGTGTTTTGGCAAAATCGTCGAAACAACAGGCGACACCGAGGCTGATCTAGCCGATATTGTTGGGTATTTTCGGCCCGTGCAAGGGCATAAGCAAAAGGACTGGCAGCGTCTCTGACGGCTTGGTTTATCATGGCCTTTGTGGTCAACCAATCAGCGCATCTGCGCGTCAGTAGAATGGCACAATTTTTTTATCATTTATAAACTGAGGAGAAACAATGAAGCTCATCACAAAAATACTGGGCGTTGCAGCCGTTGCACTATCGGCAAATGCGCTTGCGGTGGACGCGATCAAGGTCATGGTCCCCGCTAACCCCGGTGGCGGCTGGGATTCAACCGGGCGCGCGCTCGTAGCGGCCATGCAGGCGGCAGGCTCGATCAAGAGTGCTCAGATCGACAATAAAGGCGGTGCGGCAGGCACGATCGGTCTCGCCCAGTTTGTGAATTCATCTAAGGGTGACCCGAACGCGATCATGATTGGCGGCATGGTGATGGTGGGCGGGATTATTCAGAGCAAATCAACGGTTGATCTCTCGCAGGTCACGCCACTCGCGCGCCTGACTGAAGAATACGAAGTGATTGTGGTGCCCGCAAGCTCGCCGCACAAAACCATGAAAGATTTACTGGCTGCATTTAAAGCCAACCCCGGCAGTATTTCGTGGGGCGGTGGCTCGGCTGGTGGTACCGATCACATCTTGGCAGGCATGCTCGCGCAAGCGGTGGGTGTAGATGCCGCCAAGGTGAACTATGTGCCGTTCAAGGGCGGCGGCGAAGCGGTATCCGCGATCATCGGTGGCCACGTGGCCGCAGGGATTTCCGGCGTGAGCGAATTTCAGCAGCACATTACCAGCGGCAAAATGCGCGCACTCGCCGTATCGGGCCCTGAGAAACAAGCTGGTATCCCGACCTTGAAAGAGCAGGGCATTGATATTGTGCTCGGCAACTGGCGTGGCGTGTTCGGTGCCCCCGGCATCACCACCGCGCAGCGCGATGCACTCATTAAAGTGGTGGAGGCTGGTGTAAAAAGCAAATCGTGGCAAGACGCACTCGCCAAAAACGATTGGCAAAATACGTGGCTTCCGGGTGACGCTTACAAGGCGTTTATCGACACCGACACCAAGCGCATCGGCGATATTCTGGCCGGGCTTAATTTAGGCGGTAAGAAGTAGCATTGGCACCCCCCGCAGACGCGGGGTGTGAGAAGATAGCAACACGCAAAAAAGGCAACGCAGATGCGTTGCCTTTTTTGTTTTTGGGGCTTCGGGTGCCCGGCTGACGCAAACTAACAGTGATCATATTGGCGAGCCGCCGCAGGGCTCCTCCCCCCGAAACGGGGGGAGGCGGGAGAGGGGGTAGCGTGATGGACGACGGGCTTGATTTGTGCGTATAGGTTGCTCGTCGCAGCGCACACAACCCCATCCCCCGCCTTCCCCTTTCAGAGGAAGGAGCCATAAGGTAGGCATTGAAGCGATGTCGCATCAACTCTGCATCACACTAGCAGGGTCTCACCGTGAAAAATGTTTCGTGATGTAGTCGCACAAAAAACAAAGGGAAATTTATGTCGCAACCACTCTACCGCGGACAGCTCGCTCTCTCCATCGGTGTCACCGCAATTGGTGCATTTTTTCTCGCGGGCTCGTTTTATGTGCCCGATGCCGCAGGCTATTCCACCGTGGGGCCCGCCATTGTGCCGCGCGCGGTGGGGGCGGCGCTGGTGGTGCTTGGGGTGCTGTTAATCATCGAAGTTTTGCGCGGTGGCTTTCGCAATCACGACGAAGCCGCCGAGCGTGCGCTTAAGACCGATTGGCGCGCCATTGCTTGGGTTTCAGCCGGTTTATTGGGTTACGGGGTGTTGATTGAGCACGCCGGATTTATCATTTCCTCAGTCTGGCTTTTCGTGATGACGGCACGCAGCTTTGGCAGCCAGCGCTGGCACCTTAATGCCGTGATCGCACTCGTGCTCGCCATCGCAATTTTTGCCGCGTTTAATTACGGCTTAGGGCTTAATCTCCCCAAGGGCATCCTGAAAGGAATTCTCTAATGGATGTCTGGAATTTATTGCTGCAAGGTTTCGCGGTTGCGCTAACGCCGACCAACCTCATGTGGGCCTTCGTGGGCGTGACGTTTGGCACGGCGGTGGGGGTATTGCCCGGCATCGGCCCGGCGGTCGCTATCGCGCTCCTGCTGCCGATCACGAGCAAGCTGGAGCCCTCGGGGGCACTCATCATGTTCGCCGGTATTTACTACGGGGCCATGTACGGCGGCTCTACCACCTCAATTCTGCTCAACACCCCCGGCGAATCCGCCACCATCGTCACCGCGATGGAAGGTAACCAAATGGCCAAGCGTGGGCGCGCGGGGCCGGCACTCTGCACGGCGGCGGTCGGCTCGTTTGTGGCCGGCACCATCGCCACGATTTTGCTCACACTACTCGCACCTCAAGTCGTCGATCTCGCCATCAAATTCGGCCCGCCGGAGTATTTCGCGCTCATGGTGTTGGCCTTCACGACGGTCTCAGCGGTACTCGGCGAATCCGCCCTGCGCGGCGTGGTGGCCTTGTTCATCGGGCTAGGTATTGGTGTGGTCGGCATTGAAAATCAATCCGGCCAAGCGCGCTTTGTATTCGGCATCCGCGAGCTTGCCGATGGCATCGAAGTCGTCACGGTAGCAGTGGGCTTATTCGCGGTGGGCGAGACCTTTTATCTCGCCTCAAAGCTCAACAATGTGGAAGAAAAAATCGAGACCGTCAAAGGCTCGATCATGATGACGGCGAGTGATTGGAAACGCTCGTGGAAGCCGTGGCTGCGTGGCACGGCAATTGGCTTTCCGTTTGGCGCGATGCCTGCGGGTGGTGCGGAGATTCCCACGTTTCTCTCCTACGCGATTGAGAAAAAACTCGCCGCAAATTCAGGTGAATTCGGCAAAGGTGCGATTGAAGGTGTGGCCGGGCCCGAGGCCGCCAACAACGCGAGTGCGACTGGCGTGATGGTGCCGCTCCTAACTCTCGGCCTGCCCACCTCGGCCACCGCCGCGATCTTGCTTGTGGCGTTTCAGCAGTACGGGCTACAACCCGGCCCACAATTATTTGAAAGCAATGCGCCGCTGGTGTGGGGCTTGATCGCGAGTTTTTACGTGGGCAATGTGATGTTGCTGGTGTTGAATTTGCCGCTCATTGGCATCTGGGTGAAGCTCCTAGAAATCCCCAAGCCCCAGCTCTACGGCGGTATTTTGGTCTTCGCCACCATGGGCGTGTACGGCATGCGCCAATCCGCATTCGATGTGTTTTTACTCTACGCGATTGGCCTCATGGGCTTTGCCATGCGGCGCTACGGGTTCTCAACGGCTCCCGTGATTGTTGGCATGATCTTGGGGCCGCTCGCGGAAGAGCAGCTGCGCCGCTCGCTCTCGATTAGTCAGGGAGACGCGAGCGTATTTTTTACGCGCCCCATTAGCGGCACGATTTTATTTCTTACGGCACTTACGCTAGTAGGCCCTTGGGCCTGGCGAAAATTTCGTAAACCTCAAAAAACCCAATAACCCCAATAACCCCAATAACCACGCGGAGTTTGGCCATGTTTAATTTTGAACGCCCCATCATTTTTGCGGCTCTTTTTTTAACAGGCTGCGCCACGCACATAACGCCCACGCGCGCGCCGCAAGAGATCGCGAGTACGCCAACTAAAGCAGCCGTCGCCACCGCACACCCGCTCGCGAGCGCCGCAGCACTGCGTATATTGGATGCGGGCGGCGCGCCGATTGATGCCGCCATTGCCGCGCAAATGGTGCTGGGCTTAGTGGAGTCGCAGTCATCTGGCATCGGCGGTGGCGCGCTCTTGCTGCATTTCGATGCGTCCACTAAACAGCTCGAAAGTTTTGATGGCTTAGCCGCCGCACCAGCCAAGGTGACCGCAGCGCTCACGATTGATACCGATGGCACCGTGCTTAAAAGTGAAGCCGTGCAGCGCGGTGGCCGCAGCGCCGGTGTGCCGGGTAATCTCGCCGTACTCAAGCATGTTCATGGCCGCTACGGCAAGCTCGCCTGGGCGCAATTATTTGCCCCCGCGATTGAGCTCGCCGAATCCGGCTACCCGATGGCCGCCTACATGCACGGCATACTTTCAGCCCCCACGGCGGCGCTCGATCACCCCGAGCGACTGCCCGTTTTTTTCGCAGCCGATCTTAAACCGCACCCCATCGGCAGCTCCATCAAAAACCCTGCGTATGCAGCCACCATGCGCCGCGTCGCCGCCGACGGGCCATCTGGCGCGTGGGGCAAAGACGGGGCCGATTTTTTAGCCGCTGCACAGCGTGGTAGCCACGCTTCCCTCATCACCGCTGCCGATCTCACAAGCTACCGGGCAGAAGAGCGCGATACCTTATGCGCGCCATTTTTGGCCTACTCGGTCTGCATGATGGCACCACCCTCGTTTGGCGGGGTGGTGGTACTGCAAGTCTTACAGATGCTGGAAAGCCGCGCCACGCCTAGCGTTTCGGCTAATCGCTTTAATTTTGATGATGCCGAATTTCTCCATTACTTTGCCGAGAGTGGCAGGCTCGCGCAAGCAGACCGCCTACACTACGTGGGTGACCCAGCGTTTACGCGCGTGCCCACGAAAGCACTCGTCGCGCGCGACTACCTACGTGAGCGTGCGGCAAGCATCACCCCCGCGCGCGCGGCTCGTGAGGTCAACCCCGGTAGTGTTGAGAAAAAGGCAGCACAGCTTGATCTCGATCTGGCCGACGCCACGCATGATGCCACCAGCCAAATCGCTATCGTTGATCAACACGGCAACGCGCTTAGCATGACGACCACGAACAACCTAAATTTCGGCTCACGCCTAGTCGCCAATGGTGTCGTCGTAAATAACGCCCTCACCAATTTCACCGGCCCCCCACGCGCAGGCCAAGCCGCGCCGAATCGCATGGAAGCGGGCAAACGCCCCGTCACCTCCATGGCTCCCACCATCGTCTTCGATAAAGCCGGAATGCCCGTCGTTATTGGCGGTTCAGCCGGTGGCGGGCAGATTGTCGATTACATTTCACAGTCCTTAGTCGAGATGCTCGCCAACAACCGCAGCCCGGCCGAAGCGCTCGCCCGTGGGCATGTATCGACGGCGATACGCGGAAAATTGCAGCTCGAAAAAGGCACGGCTGCCGCAGCGCACGCCGAGAGTCTCAAAGCGAAAGGGCACGATGTTGACGTGGTGCCGATGCCGAGTGGGCTCGGGTTTTTAATGCGACGCGGGGAGAGGTGGATTGGGGCGGCCGACCCACGGCGTGATGGGGTGGCGGTGGGGCGGTAGCAACGCTAAAACCCGCGCCAGTGCTTGATCGCAGGCTGGTAGGGTGCGTACCACGCACGCGGATTAAGTTCTTGCGAGAGCATTGCGCTACGCATCCAGTAACATCGCCACACACGTTTTAGCGCTACTAAAAACCGCCATGAAAACCGCACTCAAAAACATCGCCATCATCTTCTTTTTTTTCCTTATTGCCCTTCTTTTTGCCGGTGGGTTTTATGTGAGCACGGCTCCTTGGTTAGTGAAGGCGGGCATCACCATTGTGCCGCTGCTTGCGGCGTGGGTGTTGGTGCGGGCGATACGCGAGGCGATCACGCGCCGCAAACTTGGTGCGATCACGTTGCAGGTTCCGGGCTTGGTCGCGGCGGGGCGCGCGCTACCCGTGAAGCTCATCGCACACAACGCCGCTCTCGCGGGCGAGGCGGTGGGCTTTGATCTCATCTTGCAGCGCTACAACGGGGACGATTGGCGCGATACATTTCGTGCGCGCGCGAGTGCCACTTTTGCACAGGGCACCTTGGCGGCGGCAGCCCAGATTGCGGTGCCCAACGATGCCCCAACCACGACGGATCTCATGCACCGTTGGCGCGTTGAGGCCATCGTGCTTGACCATCCGCGTGCGGTCTTTGAGGCGGATGTATCGGTGGGGCCCTACGTGGAAGGCTTCGGGGCATTCGATTCACCTCTTGATGAGCCTCGTCTTGCGAGCCTCGATCTAGGGGCAGGCGAGGCACCGTCGAATGCCGTTTTCGATCACACCAGTAAAACATGGCTGATGTCTGAAAACCTAATGCCGGTGCGGTTTCTGGGCGGTTTCTTCATTTTATTTGGCAGCTTTTGGCTGTGGCAAGTCACGCGTGGTTTTAGCTTGAGCTCCATGGCGCGATTCGATACTGCCTCGCCCGGTGATTGGGGCGTGATGCTTTTTCAAGCGCCGTTTGTGGTGGTTGGGTTTATTGTTTTAGGCATCGGCTTAGCCCTCGTGGTGGGCAAATTTTATTGCCATATTTCAGCCGCAGGCATCACGCAAGCCATCTCGATTCTGGGATGGAAATTTCGGCAGGTGCGTGTTGCGCCAGCAGAAATTATCGCGCTGCGCGCAATCATGAGTGACCCCGCGCGGGCGCAGTTTTCGATGGGCGTAATGACCAAGGATGGGCTGCTTACGCTCCCGGCGAGTCGTGATAAAGACGGCTTTGTAGCCGATGGCGCAGCCCTGCATGGCCACGCGACATGGTTAGCCGGTGTGCTGCGCCGACCCGATCTATCGTTTGACCCCAATCCGCCCGCCACACCACTCGCGCCGCTGATGCCGATCAGTGCGGGGCAACGCAATACGTCAGCGGGCGTAAGCTTGCAAAACAAAGAACCTGCGAATCTTTTTAGAATCCTTGCGGGCATCATTATGCTGGTGGGTTTTGTTGGCTTCGCGCTGATGATTGCCGGTACTTTTTTTGGCACATCGCCGTCACGCTCAACCTCGTCAAATGCCAAGCAGCCCGAAAGTGCAAAGTCACAGAGCCACAAAGCCACAAAACCACATAGCCCATGAAAATAAATATTAAATTACCATCGCCGCCCCAAACGCCGCGCCGCACGTGGCTTTTGGGGTTTTTCGTCGCGTCACTTATCGGTTTTTCGCCGGCATTTGCAACGCCATCCCCACTCAGCCGGACCCCGCTATTTCGCATGAAGCCGCCAGAGATTGGCGCGCATCTGGCCAAGCTGCATGCAGCCGAGCCAGACCTACGCAAACGCATCGTCCACCTCGCGCGGCAAAATATCGGCCAGCCTTACAAGCTATTTTTACTCGGCGAGTTTCCGTTTGAGACCATTGATCCGCAGCCGATGTTTAGCCTTGAGAAAAGCGATTGCGTGGTTTTTGCCGAGCACACGTATGCAATGGCGCTATCAAAATCATGGGAGGAATTTTTTTGGATACTCCAGCGCATTCGCTACAAAGACGGCGTGATCGGTGTCGCCACGCGAAACCACTACACCGAAGCCGATTGGAACCCCGCCAACGCGTGGCTCGTGAAAGACATCACCGCCGAGCTTGCAGGCGCAAACGTTGCGCGCTACACCTTTGCGGTAGACCGCGCAAAATTTTTTGCGAGTCGCTACCAGCTTGAAAAGAAGAGTCCAATCGAGACCATCACCCAAGCCTACGTGCCAAAAGCCGCCGCTTACGCGCTGCTCGCGCAGTTGCGTGACGGCGATATGTTTAACGTCATCTCGCGCGTGGGCGGGCAATTGCAAGTCACGCACGTGGGCTTGATCGTCATCGCACCCGATGGTACCCGCAAGCTCATTCACTCGTCCGAGCCGATGGTGCGTGAAGAAACGTTGGCCGCATTCACGGCACGCGTCGAAGCCCGTGAAGCGCGCAATCGCACTGCCGGAAAGTCTGGCAGTGCGCTTATGGGGTTTACGTTTTTGCGATTAGTCGAAAACCCGGTTGTGCCACCGAGTGCGGCGCAACCACGTCCGCGTTAGCGTTCGCCTCAAACCCCGCGCCAGTGCTTGCGTTCCACGATATTGCTGATGCGTATTGCAACCATTGTTGGTGCGTGTTGCACACCCTACAACTGCAATCGCGCCCAGCTTCACTTGTCATCCCGAGCGTAGCCGCGAGATCTGCTTTTGCGGGCACTCGCGCGATGCCACCAAAAAGCAGATCCCTCGGCTGCGCTCGGGATGACAGTTTTTTAATGCGCTCCACTCTCAATTGTCATTGCGGGCGTGACCCGCAATCCCGTGGCGTGTGGCGCACGCTACGATATTGATAAACCGCACGTGGCCTCAAACCCCGCGCCAGTGCTTGCGTTCCACGATATTGCTGATGCGTATTGCAACTATTGTTGGTGCGCGTTGCACACCCTACAACTGCAATCGCGCCCAGCTTCACTTGTCATCCCGAGCGTAGAAGAGGGATCTGCTTTTGCGGGCACTCGCGCGATGCCACCAAAAAGCAGATCCCTCGGCTGCGCTCGGGATGACAGTTTTTTAATGCGCTCCAATCTCATTTGCGGGCACTCGCGCGATGCCACCAAAAAGCAGATCCCTCGGCTACGCTCGGGATGACGGTTTGTTGGTGTGTCGCTAGACAGTCTTGAGCGCGCCTCACTCTCAATTGTCATTGCGGGCGTGACCCGCAATCCCGTGGCGTTTGGCGCACGCTACAATGTTGATAAACCGCACGCGGCCTCAAACTCCGCGCCAGTGCTTGCGTTCCACGATATTGCAGATGCGTATTGCAACCATTGTTGGTGCGTGTTGCACACCCTACAACTGCAATCGCGCAAAGCTTCACTTGTCATCCCGAGCGTAGCCGAGGGATCTGCTTTTGCGGGCACTCGCGCGATGCCACCAAAAAGCAGATCCCTCGGCTGCGCTCGGGATGACAGTTTTTTAATGCGCTCCAC
>JAYVGG010000010.1:0-8104 GCA_043772475.1 Burkholderiales bacterium | reverse complement strand
TTGTTTGATTTATACCAAGGTTCCAAGCTCGATTCCGGCAAAAAAAGCCTTGCGTTTCGTATAGTTATGCAAGATACTGAACGCACTTTGACAGAGATTGACATCGCCAAAGTGGTCGACGAAATTGTTAAGGTGCTACATGAGAAATGTGGCGCAACTATCAGAAAATAAAGCATAAAATGTCAATGACATTAACAAAAGCCGAATTAGCCGACTTGATGTTTGAAAGGGTCGGATTAAACAAGCGTGAAGCCAAAGATATGGTTGAATCTTTCTTTGAAGAAATTCGTCTCGCGCTTGAAAAAGGCGACTGTGTGAAGCTCTCAGGCTTCGGCAATTTCCAATTGCGTAATAAACCACAGCGTCCGGGCCGAAACCCGAAAACAGGGGAAGAGATTCCAATCACGGCGCGCCGCGTGGTTACATTTCACGCAAGCCAAAAGTTAAAAACCCTTGTGGAGAAGTCGTTCAGTGGAAGCTAATCTCCAAGCCACCGCAAGCCTGCCCAGCATCCCCGCCAAGCGCTACTTCACCATTGGTGAAGTGAGCGAGTTATGTGGTGTTAAACCGCATGTGCTGCGCTACTGGGAGCAAGAATTCACGCAGTTAAAGCCGCTCAAGCGGCGCGGCAATCGGCGCTACTACCAGCACCACGAAGTCCTCCTCATTCGCCGCATCCGTGAATTACTCTACGAGCACGGCTTTACCATCAATGGTGCGCGCCACCGGCTTGATCTCGCTGAGACGGTTCCAGCGCCCACATCGCGCGCCGCAAAGGCAGCACGTGTCATCGGTGCGGCTGAGATAAAAAGCGAATTAAAAAGTATTGTTTCAATGCTTGGTGCCGCGTAGGCGCGCTATAATCAAGCTTCGGTCGGGGCGTGGCGCAGCCTGGTAGCGCACTTGCATGGGGTGCAAGGGGTCGGAAGTTCGAATCTTCTCGCCCCGACCAACAACAATTGTAAAAAGCCGATCAATAAACGTTGATCGGCTTTTTCATTTTCCGCAGTCACATATAATCGCAGTTCACAATTGGCTGCGTCACCAAGGGTTCTTGATGAAATTTCGCTTCCCCATCGTCATTATTGACGAGGATTTTCGTTCCGAAAACTCCTCCGGCCTTGGCATCCGCGCGTTGGCTGCGGCAATGGAAAAAGAGGGGATGGAAATTTTGGGTGTGACAAGCTACGGCGACCTATCGCAATTCGCCCAGCAGCAGTCACGCGCGTCTGCCTTTATTTTGTCGATTGATGACGAAGAATTCACGCCCGGCCCTGAGCTTGATCCTGCGGTATTAAATCTTCGCAAATTCATCGAAGAAATCCGCTTCAAAAACGCCGATATTCCAATTTACCTACACGGCGAAACCAAGACGTCCCGCCACCTGCCAAACGATATTCTGCGCGAGCTGCATGGCTTCATTCACATGTTTGAAGACACGCCAGAATTTGTCGCGCGCCACATTATTCGCGAAGCCAAATCGTACCTAGATGGCTTAGCACCACCCTTTTTCAGAGCGCTGGTTCACTACGCGCAAGACGGCTCGTACTCGTGGCACTGCCCTGGGCACTCTGGCGGTGTCGCATTTTTGAAGTCGCCCATCGGCCAAATGTTTCACCAGTTTTTTGGTGAAAACATGCTGCGCGCCGACGTCTGCAACGCGGTCGAAGAGCTCGGGCAATTACTCGATCACACGGGGCCCATTGCGGCCTCCGAGCGCAATGCCGCGCGTATTTTCAACGCCGACCATTGCTTTTTTGTCACCAACGGCACCTCCACATCCAACAAAATGGTGTGGCACGCTAACGTAGCGCCGGGTGATATTGTCTTGGTCGATCGTAACTGCCATAAGTCGATCTTGCACGCGATCATCATGACGGGTGCGACACCGATTTTCTTGATGCCTACGCGTAATCATCTTGGCATTATTGGCCCGATTCCGTTATCAGAATTTGAGCCCGCGAACATCCAGAAAAAAATTGATGCGAACCCCTTCATCAAGGATAAAAAAGCCAAGCCACGCATTTTGACGATTACCCAATCGACCTACGATGGTGTGATCTACAACGTTGAAACAATCAAAGCCAAGCTCAACGAGTGTGTCGATACGCTGCACTTTGACGAAGCCTGGCTGCCACACGCGACCTTTCACGAGTTTTATAAGGACATGCACGCGATTGGCAAAGATCGCCCGCGCTCGAAAGACGCACTCGTTTTTGCGACGCACTCCACGCACAAATTGCTTGCCGGTATCTCACAGGCTTCGCAAATCATTGTGCAAGAAAGCGAAACCCGCAAGCTTGATCGGCACTCGTTTAACGAAGCCTATTTGATGCACACCTCCACCTCGCCGCAGTACGCGATTATCGCGAGCTGTGATGTGGCGGCGGCCATGATGGAGCCGCCCGGTGGCACGGCCTTGGTTGAAGAAAGTATCGCGGAAGCGCTCGATTTTCGTCGCGCCATGCGTAAGGTGGACGACGAATTTGGTAAAGACTGGTGGTTCAAAGTTTGGGGCCCCGATAAATTGGCCGATGAGGGCATAGGCTCGCGCGAAGATTGGGTATTGCGCGCGAACGAAAAATGGCACGGCTTTGGCAACCTTGCCACCGGCTTTAACATGCTAGACCCAATCAAATCGACCGTCGTCACACCGGGCTTGGATGTCTCGGGTAAATTTGCCGAGACCGGGATCCCCGCGTCTATCGTGACAAAATTTTTGGCCGAACATGGCGTGATTGTTGAGAAAACCGGGCTTTACTCGTTTTTCATCATGTTTACGATTGGCATTACCAAGGGGCGTTGGAATACGCTCCTCACGGCTTTGCAGCAGTTCAAAGATGACTACGATCGCAATCAACCGATGTGGAAAATTCTCCCCGAATTCGTCGCCTCGCAGCCGCGTTACGAGCGTATCGGCCTGCGTGATCTATGCCAGCAAATTCACGACATGTACAAGGCGAGCGACATTGCGCGCCTCACGACCGAGATGTATCTATCGAACATGGAGCCTGCCATGCGGCCTGCCGAGGCGTTCGCCAAAATGGCGCATCGCGATGTTGAGCGGGTGGGGATTGATGCGCTTGAAGGCCGCGTCACGAGCGTGCTGCTAACGCCGTACCCACCGGGCATTCCGCTCTTGATCCCCGGTGAGCGGTTTAACAAAACGATTGTGCAGTATCTGCAATTCGCGCGCGACTTTAATCACGCTTTCCCCGGTTTCGAGACTGACAACCATGGCTTGGTTAAAGAAATCATCGATGGACGTGTGCATTACTTTATCGACTGCGTGAAACAGTAAACCCAAACCAATGAGTGCAACCAACCACTTCGACGCAAACGCTCACGACAAGCCGCAAGCGCTTATCGTGGATGATGACGAGTCGATTTTAGATTTTCTTCAGTCTGCGTTAAAGCGTTTGGGCTACGAAGTCACGCGCGCTGAAGATGGGCTGATTGCGCTAAATTTATGTCGCGACTTGCGCTTTGATTTGATCATTTGCGATATCAGAATGCCACGCCTAAACGGGCTTAGTTTTATCACCCAGGTCAACCTTGAAAATCCGGATCTGGAGCGGTGTATTCTGGTGCTTTCTTCGTTAGATGATATGACGGTGCGACGTGATGCACTCAAAGCGGGTGCCAACGGGTATTTGGTCAAGCCGCTTTCGACGGCGCGTCTGTCGGAGGCGCTCAATCGCCAATCGTGGCCGCAACGCAAAATTTGATTTAATTTTTTTGAAGAATTTATGACCGACCAAGCCTCAAACACGCCTTCGCAAGCCGCGCCCATCCGTCATGCACTCGTGGTGGACGACGATGCCACGATGGTGGAGTTTTTTCGTGTCGTGCTGACCCATTTGGGCTATGAAGTTTCGGTCGCCTTTGATGGCCTCGCAGCGCTAGACCAGTGCCGTAAATGCGCGTTCGAGCTCGTGGTTTGCGATATTCGTATGCCGCGCCTGAGCGGGATTAGCTTTCTCAATAACGTAAGCCGCGCCTGCCCGGATAAAAACCGTCGCATCATTATGGTATCTGGCATCGACGATAAAAGTCTTGCCCGCGAGGCCGTGGCGGCGGGTGCATCACAATTTTTGCTCAAGCCCGTGACGATGAAAGTATTTATCGAAACGGTTAAAAGCGTGATGGCCGATTAAGCCGTCGCCGCATCGCGTTTTGGCGCAATTAAGTTAAACTACGAAGGCTAATCAACGTTGTGTGGGAGAGTGCTGCAGAGCAGTAACGCAGCCGCCGAAGGCGCAATCGCCCGAAATCGCTCAGGCCACCGAACTGCACAACGGGCAACTCTGGAGAGAAGCTATCGCATTTAGATAGCTCGCCGAAGGTGTAAATATGGTGCCCAATTGGCACCATACAAAACTCTCAGGCAGCGAGGACAGAGGGGTGAAACGCGCAACCGCGCGACCTACATTTCACCGAGCCCCATGTTAAAACAAACCCCGCTTCACACCATGCATCTCGCCCACCACGCCAAGATGGTCGATTTCGGCGGCTGGGATATGCCGCTTCACTACGGCAGCCAAATCGAAGAACACCACCACGTGCGCCGTGATGCGGGCATGTTTGATGTCTCGCACATGCTCTCGGTTGACCTTCAGGCGGCCACAGGCGGCGCTGCGCGGGCGTTTTTGCATAGGCTGCTCGCAAACAACGTCGATAAGCTCACCGTCCCCGGTAAGGCGCTTTATTCGTGCATGTTGAACCCACGCGGTGGCGTGATTGACGACTTAATCATTTACTACTTTAGCGAAACGCATTTTCGGCTGGTGGTGAACGCCGGCACGGCCGAGGGCGATCTCGCCTGGATGAGCCAGTGTGCGCGTGAGACTTTCGCCGCCCTCACCATCACGCCACGCCGTGATTTAGCGATGATTGCCGTGCAAGGCCCCAGCGCGCGCGCGGCGCTGTGGGCCGCATGGCCAGAAATAAAAACCAAGACCGAATCGCTCGCTCCCTTCAGCGCCCATTTGGACGGCGATGTGATGGTCGCGCGCACGGGCTACACGGGTGAGGATGGCTTTGAAATTTCTCTGCCCGCAACAGACGCGCCCACGCTCTGGAAAAAACTCTCGGATGCAAAAGTTGCCCCGTGCGGCCTTGGCGCGCGCGATACGTTGCGTCTCGAAGCGGGCATGAATCTTTACGGCAACGATATGGATGCGCGCATTTCACCGCTTGATGCGGGCCTTGGCTGGACAGTGGATATTAAAACAGCACGCGCTTTCATCGGCCGTGAAAAGCTTGAAACCCTAGGCCAGACGCGGCGTTTCGTCGGTTTAGTGATGCGTGAAAAAGGGGTGTTGCGCGCCCATATGCGTATCATCACGGCGCACGGCGAGGGCGAAACCACGAGCGGAACATTTTCACCCACACTCGGTTTTTCTATCGCGCTGGCACGCGTGCCGTTGGCCGTTGCCATCGGCGAGCGCGTTGAAGTCGATATACGCGGCAAGCTCATGCCGGTTGACGTTGTCAAAATGCCGTTTGTACGAAACGGCAAAGCACTCATTTCTTAATTATCTGGAGACCCACATGAATACCCCAGCCAACCTCAAATACACCAAAACTCACGAGTGGGTGCGCCTTGAAACAGACGGCACACTCACCATCGGTATCACCGACACCGCGCAGGACATGCTCGGCGATCTGGTTTTTATCGGCGACGTAAAAGTGGGCGAGGCACGCAAAGCGGGCGAGCAAGCGGGGGTGGTGGAGTCGGTGAAAGCGGCTTCCGATATCTACGCGCCCGTGAATGGCGACATCATCGCCTTTAACGAGACCCTCGATGCGGCACCCGAAACACTGAACAGCGCGCCCTATGACAACTGGATTTTTAAGATGAAGCCCGCCAATGTGGCAGACGTAAATACGCTGATGGATGCGGCGGGGTATGAGGCCAGCGTTGCCGACTAGCGTTACTGACGAATATAAAAATTGAGGTCTGTATGACAACGATGTCCCCCGCAGAACTTGCCGACGCTAGCGAATTTCATGCTCGCCATATTGGCCCGGATGCGATTGAGCAACAGGCGATGCTAGCTATAGTCGGTGCGGCATCGCTCGATCTACTGATGCAAAAAATTGTCCCGCACAATATCTTGAAGCGTGATGCCCTAGCACTTGCAGGCCCCCGCACCGAGCAAGACGTGCTGCATGAACTTCAACGCATCGCGTCTCGCAATCAGGTCTTCCAAAATTTCATCGGTCAGGGTTACTACGGCACCATCACGCCCGCCGTGATTCAACGCAACATCCTCGAAAACCCCGCTTGGTACACGGCTTACACCCCGTATCAGCCAGAGATTTCGCAGGGTCGATTGGAAGCGTTGCTTAATTTTCAAACCATGGTCTGCGACTTGACGGGGATGGAAATTAGCAATGCCTCTTTGCTCGACGAAGCCACCGCCGCCGCCGAAGCAATGACGCTCGCGAAGCGCTCCGCCAAATCGAAAAGCAACATCATCATCGTCGCCAGTGATTGCCACCCGCAAACAATTGCGCTCATTAAAACGCGCGCCGAGCCGCTTGGCATTGAGGTAAAAGTCGGCTTTGCGCCCAAGCTCATGGAGAGTAAAGATTACTTCGCCGTCGTCGCCCAGTACCCCTCATCATCCGGGCAGATTCACGATATGGCCCCCACCACAGAGGCCGCGCATGAATGTGGCGCACTCTTTATTGCCTGCGTCGATTTACTCGCACTCACGTTACTCAAACCACCCGGCGAATGGGATGCGGATATTGTCGTCGGCACCACGCAGCGCTTTGGTGTGCCGATGGGCTTTGGTGGCCCACACGCGGCGTTTCTGGCGTGCCGTGATGCGTTCAAACGCTCTATGCCGGGGCGACTTGTCGGTGTCTCAATTGATGTCAACGGCCATCGCGCCTTGCGGCTCGCCATGCAAACCCGCGAGCAACATATTCGCCGCGAGAAAGCGACCTCTAACATTTGCACCGCCCAAGTGCTGCTCGCCGTGATGGCCAGCATGTACGCGGTCTATCATGGGGCCGAAGGCATCACGCGCATTGCAAGGCGTGTGCATACGTTGGCGGCTGCGTTTGCGACTGGCGTGAGGGAGCTTGGGTTCGGCATTGCGGCGTCCCATCTTTTTGACACCGTGGCGGTGCAGGTCGGTGACAAGCACAAAGCGCTAGTTGCGGCCGCGCAGGAGGCAAAAATCAACCTGCGTGATTTCGCCGAATGGCCGGTCGTGGGTGTTGCGTTTGATGAAACGCACAGCATGAACGATGTCGAAAAATTACTTGAAATGTTTGCACGCATTGCCGGGAAACCCGCGCCCCGCCTAGTGTTTGGCGATATTGTGTCGATGATTCCTGATGCCCTGCAACGTAAATCTGCCTTCCTCACGCATCCTGTTTTCAATACCCACCGTTCCGAAACCGAGATGCTGCGCTATATCCGTAGCCTTTCCGATAAAGACTTGGCACTTGATCGCACCATGATCCCGTTAGGCTCCTGCACCATGAAGCTCAACGCCACGACCGAGATGATTCCTGTCACCTGGCCAGGCTTTAACGCGATGCACCCCTTTGCACCCGCCACACAAAGCGAAGGCTACCGCGAGCTCACCGATACACTTGAAAAGCAGCTCTGCGAAATCACCGGCTACGATGCCGTCTCACTGCAACCCAATTCCGGCGCGCAGGGCGAGTACGCGGGCTTACTCGCGATACGCGCCTACCATCGCTCGCGCGGTGAGCTCGCGCGCGATGTCTGCCTCATCCCGTCTTCTGCACACGGCACCAATCCAGCCTCGGCGCAGCTCGCTGGTATGGAAGTCGTCGTCGTTGCCTGTGACGAAAAAGGCAATGTGGACCTCGCTGACTTACGCGAGAAAGTAGCATCGGTCGGCGCGCGACTCGCCGCCCTCATGGTGACCTACCCCTCCACCCACGGCGTATTTGAAGATGCGATTACCGAAATCTGTGATCTCATCCACGCCCACGGCGGGCAGGTGTACATGGATGGCGCGAATTTGAACGCCTTGGTCGGCGTGGCGCAGCCGGGCAAATTCGGCTCGGATGTATCGCACCTGAATCTGCACAAAACATTCTGCATCCCGCA
>JAYVGG010000009.1:0-14496 GCA_043772475.1 Burkholderiales bacterium | reverse complement strand
GGCAATCTTTGGCTCACGCATGATTTCGCCAAGCCTTTATTTGTGGCACCCGCGATGAATACCAAAATGTGGCAGCACCCGATTACGCAGGCTTCTATTGCGAGGCTCGAAAATCTTGGCGTGAAAATGTTGCGCCCCGCCGCCGGCAACCTCGCCTGTGGTGACGTGGGCGATGGCAGGCTGATGGAGCCCGATGATATTTTGAAAGCAATCCTCGCGTGAACGTACTCATCACCAGCGGCGGCACGCGCGAGCCGATAGACGGCGTGCGCGTGATCGCGAACCAAAGCACAGGTGCCACGGGTGCCATGCTGGCGGATGCATTCGCGCGCACGGGGGCTGCAGTCACGCTCTTGCGCGCGCAGGCGAGTGCGGCACCAGCGGATGCGCGCGTGGCCTGCGAGCGCTTCAATACTGTCGATGATCTTGATCGGCTGTGCGCCGAGGTGCTCAGTCAGCAGCACATAGATGTCATGATCCACGCAGCCGCCGTGAGTGATTTTGTGGTGGCGGCCGTGGTGGTGAATGGGGTGCGCCAGCTTGCACCAGTCGCACAAAAATTGAGCTCTTCGGCCACGCTCACAGTTGAATTAAAGCCGGGCAAGAAGATCCTGCCACAGCTGAAATCGTATAGCCAAAACGCGCTCTTGAAGCTGATCGGCTTTAAGCTCACCGATGGTGCATCGCCAGCCGAAACGCGGGACGCCGTTGAGAAACTATTTTTAGCCGGGGCGGACGCCGTGATTCACAACGATCTACAAACAATCTCAACCCTGCGCGCCACGCTCTGGCGCGCGAATGGTGACACGCAGCGCCTGCCCACCGCAGCCGATCTCGCCGCAGCACTCATCGCGTTGGCCGCATCATGAAGCGCTTAACCGAAGCCGTGTTGCGCGCGGCCAAATCTGGCGCTCCCTATATCGTCGGCCTAGCAGGCAGTGTGGCCGCAGGCAAAAGCACACTAGCGCTTAGGCTCGCCACCGATTGGCGCGCCGCAGGTCGCCGTGTGGAAATCGTCTCGACCGATGGATTTTTATACCCGAATGCAACCCTGATTGAGCGCCATCTCCTCGTCCGTAAAGGCTTTCCAGAGAGTTACGATGCCACCGCGTTCGCCGCCTTTCTCGCGGCCATACGCGATGGCAAGCCCGCCGCCGTGCCGATTTATTCGCATCAAACTTACGACGTGCTAGAAGCCGCACCGCGCGACGTGCCCGCGGCCGACATCGTCATCGTCGAAGGCATCAACGCACTACAGCCCACCTTCACAGCCAGAAAATTAGATGTTGCCATTTATCTCGATGCCACCGAAGGCGATTTATTTCGCTGGTACTACGCACGCGGCATGCAGCTACGCGAAGCCGCGAAAGTTGACCCGACATCTTATTTTGTGCGCTATCTAGCCCTCTCGGAAGCCGCGTGGGATAAGCAGCTTCGGGCTTTTTGGGTGGAAATAAATTTACCCAATCTACGCTTGCACATCTTGCCCACGCGCGCGCTGGCTGATTTTGTTTTACGCAAAAATAGTGACCACGCCATTACGGTCGTGGTGGCCCACCCGCATAAGGAGCAAGCATGAACATCCCCGATTTTGCCCGCCGCAAACAATCCCGCGAAAAAATTTCCGTCGCCACCTGCTACGACTATCCCTTCGCACAGCTACTCGGCAAGACCGACATAGATGCCATCTTAGTCGGGGACTCCCTCGCCATGGTCGTCCACGGCCACATGAGCACCTTGACGGCCACGCTCGACATGATGTGCCTCCACACCGAGGCCGTGGCGCGTGGGGCAGGCGGCAAATTTATCGTCACCGATTTACCTTTTTTAGAGCACCGCAAAGGCCGCACCGCGCGGGTTACCGCAGCCCAGCGCTTACTACAAGCGGGTGCCAACGCAATCAAGCTCGAAGGGGCCGAGGGCAATCTCGAATTCATCACATCCCTCACCACCGCCGGTGTGCCGGTGATGGGGCATGTCGGCTTGACCCCGCAGTTTGTGAATACCTTTGGTGGCTTCAAAGTGCAGGGGCGAGAGGCGGCGGCGGCCGCACAAATTTTGGCAGATGCGAAATCGCTTGCGGCAGCGGGGGTTTTTTCGATTGTTGCGGAGGGCGTGCCATCAAGCCTCGGCAAGCAGATTGCCGAAGCTGTCAATGTGCCGATCATCGGTATTGGTGCGGGGCTTCAGGTCGATGGGCAGGTGCTGGTGCTGCACGATCTACTCGGCTTTAATGCAAAGCCCGCGCGCTTTGTAAGGGTATTTGGTGATGCGGCGGGGGCGGCGCTCGCAGGCTTGCGCGCGTTTGATGTGGCGGTGAAAGAGGGTAGCTTTCCGGCGGAAAAAGAGGGCTATGTTTAGTGGATTACGGCTCTGAAATTGCGACAGACGAGCTTAAGTGTACGTAAATCAAGTGGCGCATATTTTTCACTCACGGTGATTTATCAGAGTCGGAAAATCCCCCTCATTCCCCCTTCGAGAAGGGGGAAGTGCCATGCGGTGATCTCGCCCTATGAGGCATGGCATAGCACCACCGTAAAACCCGAAGTGTGATGACCGCAAGGCACTTCCTCCTTTGCAAAGGAGGGTGAAGCAGGGGTTTCGGAGGGCATGCCCTCCGCCTGCTGAACGGTGACCCGGTGCAACGGGTCACGCGGCCTGCAAGGATGAAGAGGATTTTCCGTCGTCGATAATCGAAGCAGCCCCAATTTTTAAGACCCAACATCATGCCCCTAAAAATCATCCACACCAAAGCCGATTGGCAAGCTCATAGGCCAACACGCACCCTAGGCTTCGTGCCTACCATGGGCGCACTCCACGCGGGCCATATCGCGTTAGTCCAACAAGCGCTCGCCGAAAACACCCACGTCATCACCAGCATTTACGTCAACCCCACCCAGTTTGATAACGCCGAAGACTTAGCGAAATACCCCGCAACCTTTGACGAAGACTGCGCGCTGCTCGAAGCCGCAGGCTGCGAATTTGTCTTCGCCCCCACCTACGCAACGCTCTACCCCGACCGCTACCGCGTGCGTGTAATGGAAACAGAAATAAGCCAAACCCTAGAAGGCGCCCACCGTCCCGGCCATTTCAATGGCATGTTGACGGTGGTGTTAAAGCTATTAAATTTCATCGGGGCTGATGCCGCTTACTTTGGTGAAAAAGATTTTCAACAGCTAACCCTCGTGCGTGACATGGTGGCGGCACTCCATCATCCCACCCGCATCGTCGCCTGCCCCACCGTGCGCGAGGCCGATGGCTTGGCGATGAGTAGCCGCAATCGTAGGCTCGATGCCACGCAGCGAAAGCTCGCCGCCCAATGGTCACAAATTTTGGCGGACGTAACGCAGACCTGCGCGCAAGTAAAAGCAAAACTTGAAGCGCTAGGTTTTAAAGTGGACTACGTTGAGGAGTGCTGGGGGCGCAGGCTAGGGGCGGTGCATGTGCCAGCACAAGTTGGCCAAAATAGTATTCGTTTGATCGATAATGTTGCACTGCCGTATCGTATGAAACCCAAATAGCGGCGCGGCTTTTCAGCCAGCAGCGCATCCCCGTACGCGTGGAATTTTTTCCACATCCCATGCCGCCACCGCTGCCGCAAGCAAGTCTGCGGGTGCCGCATGGCGCGTGATCGGCTGATGCAAAAACGTGAGTGCGGCCACCAGCGTTTCACACGCATCCCTTGTTGAAATCCCCGCCGCCAAGGTTTGTTTCGATAATTTTTGCCCCGCCTCGTTGGTCACCACCGGGATATGCAAAAAGCTTGGCCGACTGAACCCCAAGGCCTCAGCCAAGTAAATCTGTCGCGGCGTGGAATCGAGCAAATCTGCGCCGCGCACGATGTGGCTCACCGCTTGGTCGGCATCATCCACCACCACCGCGAGCTGATAGGCGAATAAAGTATCGCGGCGCTTCAACACAAAATCACCGATGTCATGCGCGAGGTTTTGCGAGAGCGTGCCTTGCACGCGGTCGGTGAAGTGAAAGTCTTTATCCGGTGTGATTACGCGTATCGCGTTACCCGTCTCACCATGACGCGCCAAGCGGCACGTGCCCGGATACACCGGCCCATCCATGCCCGGCGGTGCCGAATCGGCAATCTCGCGCCGCGAGCACGTACACGCATAGGTGAGCCCTCGCGTGTGGAGCTTGGCGAGTGCGGCCGCATAGCGCGCCTTGCGCTGCGATTGCACTATCACGGGCCCATCCCACGTGAAACCAAATGCCGTCAGTGTTGCCAAAATATCATCGGCAAAATGGGCGTGGCAGCGCGTCTCGTCAACATCTTCCATTCGCACAAGCCACGTGCCGCCATGTGCCCTCGCATCGAGATAGCTCGCGAGGGCGGCCACCAGCGAGCCAAAGTGCAAGGGGCCCGTGGGGGAGGGCGCGAATCGTCCCACGTAGGCCGCCATGTTAGGCTCTCACCCAAGGAGAAAACACACCATGATTTATCGTATCGCAGAAGCTGAAGATTGGCTTGCCGCGCGGCGTTCGGGACATTTCGCGAGTGCCGATTTGGCTTTGGAAGGGTTTATTCATTGCTCAGAATATAACCAAATTTTAGCCACCGGTGAGCGCTACTACAAAGGCCAGGCGGGGCTAACATTGCTCGAAATTGATGAGACAAAAATTGCCACCATCGTCAAGCGTGAAATGGCCGCCAGCCGCAACGAAATCTTCCCGCACATTTTTGCGCCAATTCCGCTTGCGGCTATTGTGCGTCACTTCGATTTTTTGGCGGATGCCGATGGGCGCTTTGCTTTGCCAGCGGCACTCTTGGGCATGTAGCAGGGGAAGAGGGTAGCGACGACAGCGGGGTCGGCGAGTGCCTTCGAGAGCCAGCGCACACCCTTGCCCGCACTGTCCGCGCGCCAAGCGGCGATCATGCGCCCGACGGGCTTCACGGGTGCAGTATTGAGGCGCACCAAGCGGTGAGCGGCGACTTCTGCATCCACGATGTGCATGGGCAAGTAGCCCACACCAAGCCCCGCCACATGCGCGCCGACCTTCGCACGCATCGTGGGCACGGTCAGCACGTCTTGTCCGGAAAGTAAGCCCACCGTGCGTGGCGGCAGATTGCGCGAGGTGTCGGCAATACTCACGGCGCGATATTTTTGGATCGTCGCCTCGCTCAGGGGCATTTTTTCTTTGGTGATCGGGTGGGTGGGGGCGGCGACAAAGTGAAACGGAATCGTGACCAGATTAATGGTCGCGTAGCCACCGCCGGGCGGCACTTCACCAGAGGCACCAATCACAAAATCGGCGCGCCGACTCACGAGCGAATCCCAGCCGCCGCCTAAGACTTCTTCCATGAGCTTAATGCGGGTACTGGCCCCCTCTTTTTGATGCTCACGGTAAAACGATTCGACGATGGGAAACAAACGCTCAGTACCGATGATGGTATCGACCGCGATCCGGATCTGAGACTCCCAGCCGCTTGCGAGCTGCTGGATATGCATCTCGATTTCGCCCGCCGCTGCCAGGAGCCGACGGCCCTCTTGCAGCAGCGCCTGCCCGGCCGTGGTCATCACCGCGCGGTGGCCGCGACGATCAAACAGCAGCACGTCCAAATCTTGCTCAAGTTGCTGAATGGTGTACGTGACGGCCGAGGGCACGCGATTTAGTTCGGTGGCCGCTGCCGCAAAGGAGCCCTTGCGGTCGATGGCATCGAGGACGTGCAGGGCTTCGAGTGAAATTCGCATGTTCAAAAAATATGATGTTGATCATCAAAATTTTACGTCAACTACGCACAGAAACTACCGTACCATCCCGATATTGCTAGTGTTAACGCTTGTAACAGGAATTCAAATTGATTGACGTAATTAAAGCAAATCAACGCGGTGCTGCCGATCATGGCTGGCTAAAAAGCTTCCATAGCTTCTCATTCGCCGACTACTACAACCCCAAACGCATGGGCTTTGGCGCGCTACGCGTGATTAACGAAGACCGCGTCGCCCCCGGCATGGGCTTTGGTACGCACGGCCACCGCGATATGGAAATCATAAGCTACGTGCTCGAAGGCGCGCTCGCGCACAAAGACAATATGGGCAATGGCACCGCGATCAAGCCCGGTGACGTGCAGCGTATGAGTGCGGGCACGGGGGTGACGCATAGCGAATTCAATCCCTCAAAAGATGCCGGCGTGCATTTTTTGCAGATTTGGATACAGCCGTCTGCCAATGGCATCAAGCCGTCCTATGAAGAAAAGTATTTCGCACCGACTGAAAAGCGCGGTGCCCTACGTTTGGTCGCGTCGCCGAATGGTGCTGATCGTTCGGTGACGATTCATGCGGATGCGTCGATTTACGCCGGTTGCTTTGAGGGCAATGAACAAGCCACCTTAGCCTTAAGCAAAAGCCGACGCGCCTACGTGCATGTTGCTCGTGGCAGCGTGGTGGCGAATGGCGTGGCGCTAGACGCGGGTGACGCGCTGACGCTCGCAAATGAAGTGGCGCTGTCCCTTTCCGGCGGTAAGGCGGCTGAGGTGTTAGTGTTCGATTTGGCGTAGCGTTCTCTGCGCTACCGAAAGACTGCCATGCCCACCCGCAAAATAGACCGCGTCATCCAATCCCACTTAGCCAACGTCGGCACGTTCACGGTCAAGCGTGCGCTGCCTGATCGTAATCGCCAGTCGGTCGGCCCTTGGGTATTCCTCGATCACTTCGGGCCATTCCGGGTGAAGCCCGGTGAAGACGGCGTGGGGCCACACCCGCACGCGGGCATCGAGACCGTCACCTACCTACTCGGCGGCCGCAATGAGCATCTTGATTCGGCTGGCCATCGCGGTATTGTCGGCCCCGGTGGCGCACAGTGGATGACATCCGGGCGCGGCATTATTCACGCCGAATATCCCCGCCCCGAAAACGAAGCCGAGATGATGCAACACGGTATTCAGCTCTGGACGACCCTGCCGCGTGCGCTGAAAACATCTGAACCTAGCTACCAGCGCATTGATGTCGATGCGATTCCGGTGGTAACGCTTGACGGTGCAAAGGTGTTTGTTATTGCGGGGACTTTCGTCGGCACGAACGGCCCCGCGAAAACGCTGATGCCACTCTTGCTCGCACGCGTCACGCTGGCTCCCGGCGCAAAATTTTCAGCGGCCATTGCGGCAGGCTTTGAAGTCGCCGCCTACGTGATCGCCGGCATGGGTGAATTTTCACCGGGCCTTGCACGTGTCGGTGAAGGTGCGCTGGTACTTTTTGAGAACGCCGATGGCGACATCGCGTATGCCAATAGTGGGACGGCTCCGTTAGATGTGATGGTGCTCGGCGGCGCGCCTGCTGAAGGGCCACTACTGTTTCACGGCCCCTTTGTGATGAATACGGTTGAACAAATTCGTACCGCTGAGCTCGCGTATCACAGCGGAAAAATGGGCAGCCTGCCCGAGTAATTTTTAGGAGCATCAATCATGACCATGAAATCCGCATTTTTATTCGCAGCCGCTCTAGCACTCACCGGCAACGCCCGGGCCCAAGCCCCTAAAATCGAAACCGATTTTTCCAAACAACTCGCTGGTGAATACGTACTCGATCTCGCCCACGCGTCCGTCGTCTGGCGCGTCACGCACTTTGGCCTATCGAACTACACCGCGCGCTTCGACAAAATGGAAGGCAAGATTAACCTCACGCCTGGCTCGGTCGGCAATAGCCGCGCGGAGTTTAGTATTGAGGCCGCTTCGGTGAATACTGGCTTGGCACCGTTTAATAAAAAACTAATGGCCCCCGAATTTTTTGACGGCGAAAAAAATCCGCGCATCACCTTCAAATCCACCAAGTTTGAGCATGTCAGCGGGCAAGCCTACAAGCTCACGGGTGACATGACGCTACGCGGAGTCACCAAGCCCATCACCTGGAACGTCATCTTCAACGGTGGCCTCTACAACAGCTACGCGCAAGCGCAAGCGACCGGCTTCTCCGCCAAGGGTGTCGTCAAACGTTCCGACTGGGGCATGAAGGAATACGCGGGCATTGTCGGTGACGATGTGGAAGTGATTATTGAAACCGAATTCAATAATCGCGCCGCACCGCTGTAAGCGTGGCCGAAGCCCCCACCCGCTACACGACAACCGCCATTGCGCTGCACTGGCTGATGGCGCTCTTGATCGTGGCCGCGTTCGGCCTTGGGCTCTACATGGTGGACTTAAAAAATAGCCCGCAAAAGCTGCAATATTTTTCGTGGCATAAGTGGATGGGTGTGACCGTATTCGGGCTGGCTGCGATCAGGCTTATGTGGCGGCTTTTTCATAAGCCCCCCGCCTTACCGGCAATGCCAATGTGGCAACAACGCGCCGCGCACGGGACGCATATCCTCATGTACGTTTTGTTTTTTGGTATCCCGCTTGCAGGTTGGTTGTATTCGTCCGCGCGTGGCGTGCAGACAGTGTACTTCGGTATTTTTCCGCTGCCCGATTTGATTGAGCCCGATAAATCTCTCGCGAGCACGCTAAAGCAAGTCCATGTGTATAGCGGCTATGTGCTCGCGGGTTTGGTTTCTGCCCACCTAGCGGCGGTGGTGAAGCACCAGTGGCTCGATAAAGATGGCTTATTAAAACGCATGATACCCGGAAGGTAGCAATATGAAAACGTGGAAACCGGCGTGGATATTGGTGTTTGGCGCTTTTGTGGCGTTCAGCGCCAGTGCCCGCGAGCTCAAATTAGAGCCCGCCAAAAGCAGTATCCAGTTTCAATTCTCGCAACTCGGCGTGCCGATGAAAGGGCGCTTTCAAAAATTTGATGCCGCGATTTTCTTCGACGCAAAAAAGCCCGAATCCACCAAAGCGAACTTCACGGTCGAGATAAATTCCGTCGATCTCGGTGCCGATGATTACGATACCGAAACCAAAAAGCCGGAATGGCTAAGCGCCATCAAATTCCCCAAGGCTACATTTACTGCCGATAAAGTTGTCGCGTTGCCCGCCGGTAAATTTGAAGCCACCGGCAAGCTCGCCATTAAAGGCATCACGCAGCCGATCAAAGCGAGCTTTAGCTTCACCGATGGCGCAGCACCCGTGGTGGAAGGCAGCTTCATCATGAAACGCCTCACATGGAATATCGGCGACGCCGAGTGGCGCGATACGTCGGTGGTGGCGGATGATGTCACCGTCAAATTTAAGTTCGTCACGACTCCAAAATAGCCGCGTCATTTCACCGTGCCACCTGTCTACCATCACCCAGAAAGCCCCTTCTCCTGAGCAAGAAGGCTGGGATGAGGGCAAAGCGTCAACTTGCGAAACCCTAAACCAAAGCGAAACCCATGCCCCCAACCATCCTAGCCTTCGCTGGCTCCACCCGCAAAGCCAGCCTCAACGATGCCGCTCTCACCCTCGCCGTCGCGGGCGCGCGTAACGCCGGTGCCACGGTCGAGCACATCACCCTGCGCGATTTCGCCATGCCACTCTACGACGCCGACCATCACCACACACACGGCGTACCTGAAGCCATGCTGCGCCTTCGCGAAAAAATGCTCGCCGCAAACGGCCTCTTAATCGCCAGCCCCGAATACAATTCTTCCATCACGCCACTGTTAAAAAACACCATCGATTGGACTTCCCAATCAGTCAACGGCACCAGTGGTCGCCTACCCTTTGAAGGCAAGATCATCGGCCTCATGGGTGCCTCCGCAGGCGCATTCGGCACGATTCGCGCGCTCCCGCATGTGGCCACCATTCTCTCGAACCTCGGCGCGATTGTGTTGCCCGTGTTGGCCGTGCCCAAGGCCGATCACCTCTTCACGCCCGAGGGCACCGTGGCTGACGAAAAGACGGCCGAAAAAATTAAATCACTCGGCGTGCAAGTGGTGAAATTTGCCCGGGCCACGCGATAGACTTACTCTATCGCTTCGATGCAAAATTTCAATTTGAGTTGCGCGCAAAAATGCGCGAAAGTGGCACCCTCGTTTATTAACCTCTCCAGCATCCCAAGGAAAAACCATGGCCACCCTCGAGCTCACCAAAGAAAATTTCAACCAAACCATCGAGAGCGGCAAGACCGTCGTCATCGACTTTTGGGCACCGTGGTGCGGGCCATGCCGCAGCTTCGCCCCCACCTTTGAGGCCGTCGCCGAAGAAAACCCCGATGTGATTTTCGGCAAAATCAATACCGAAAAAGAGCAGGAGCTTGGTGCCGCCTTTAACGTGCGCTCGATTCCGACGCTCATGATATTTCGCGAAAAAGTAATCTTGTACTCGCAGCCCGGCGCGTTGCCCAAGGGGGCGTTACAAGAAGTGGTCGCCAAAACGTTATCGCTAGACATGGTGAAAGTTCACGCCGAAATCGCGCAGCAAGAGGCGGCGGAAAAGTCTTCGGAAAAGTAGTCGTTAATCGCCTGAAAGGCTAATAGGGGCGCGGTGTTTAGGCAATGCTGCGATATTTATCTGGGCCCATGTATCTGAGCCCATGTATCTGAGCCCATGTAGCCAAGCCCATGTGCGCGATGTGCCGCCCACAAGATCATCACGTTTTCCCACCCGCGCTCTGCGCCCAAAAATCCTCAAGCGGTTGCGGCATGGCAAGATGAAATCCTTGGCCAAAATGCACACCCATCGCGCCGAGTTTGTCGGCTGTCTCGGCATCTTTCACGTGCTCGGCCACGACTTGCAAGCTCATCATGCGGCCGAGTTTGAAGATCGCTTCAACAATGCCGTGGCTGATCTCATCGGTGTTCATGTCTTTCACGAAGCTGCCGTCAATCTTTAGGTAATCGACTTGCAGGCTTTTCAGGTACGCGAACGAGCTCATGCCGCTACCAAAATCGTCGAGTGATAAACGGCAGCCGAGCTTGCGCGCTTCCGCCACAAAGCGCCGTGCTTGCATGAGATTGGTGATGGCGGCGGTCTCGGTGATTTCAAGGCAGGGCGTAACGCGGGCGGGCAGTGGGTGACGTGCGAGACACCCGGCGATGAAGTCGATGGTGGAGTCATCACTCAACGACGTTGCCGAGATATTGATTGCCAGCACCATCGCCGGTGCGTCTGGCGTATCGCGATAAATCTGCGAGCACGATTTCAACGCAGCCTCAATCACCCAGCGGTCGATGCGTGGCATCACGCCATAGCGCTCGGCGGCTGGAATAAAAGCCATCGGTGGAATCAATGCGCCGTCGTCGTCGATCATGCGTAGCAGCACTTCGATGTGCTGCGCTGCCCCCTCGGCTGCGGATAGCGCCAAAATTGGCTGGCAGTAAAGTTTTAAGCGGCCTTGTTCTATCGCACGATCAAGCTGCGTCACCTGGGCGATTTCTGAACGGCGCTGCGCGGTTTCGGCGATAGCGAGCCGCTCGGTCCAGATGCGATTGCGTCCGCCTTCTTTGGCAAGATAGCAGGCAGAATCCACTGCCATCATCAATTGCGCGGCACTTTGGCTGCCGTCGATAATGGCCACCTGCCCTACACTCGCGGTACATTGGAAGCGATGGTCGCCAACATGCAAACGGTAATGAGCGATTTCTTCGCGCAAGTTTTCTGCAATACGCGTTGCATCTGGCTGCGGACAATTGGGCAGCAAGACGCAGAATTCATCGCCACCCAGTCGGGCGACCATATCGTTATCGCGCGTGTGCTGCTGCAAAATGGCCGCGACCGCGCAGAGCATTTGATCGCCCGCCGCATGGCCGGCCACATCGTTCACCAACTTAAATTGGTCTAGGTCGAGCATCAGCAGCGCGTACTGGCTATTGGTGTTGCGCGCGCTGTGGGTGGCAGCCGCGAGCTTCTCCTCAAACGCGCGCCGGTTAGGGAGCAAGGTCAATTGGTCGTGATGGGCCTGCCAACGCAGCGTGTCCTCCATGCGGCGGCGTTCGCTCACGTCGGCGAGCACGATCACGGCACCCGTCGGCACGGTGGTGGCGTCGCTTGTATGTCTGTTTTCAATTTCATTTATGAACGGCGCAACCGTGCCGGCAATGGCGATGTCTGCGCTCTTCGTCACCGCGAGCATTGCGGTGGATGGGAAGATTGTTCTGCGACCTTCGCGCAGACAAAGTGTAACCGGGTGTTCTCCCTCGGAACTATCGCCATCACTTTTCACTGAGACCACGCTGTCAAAGCGCTTTCCGCTTACCGCCGCTGCGGTGACGGCGAGTAGACGCTCGGCGGCAAGATTTAAATATCGGATCTTGGCATCGGCATCGACCACGATGACGGCGTCGGCAATAGCGGCGAGGGTTGTTTGTGCGCGCTGCTTTTCGGTGCGTAGCGCCTGTTCGCCGGCGCGAATTTCGGCTGTCATCTCGGTAGCGAGGGCGGTGGCGCGCGTTTGCAATTGCTCGTTGGCAATACTTAAATGCTTGGCGAGTTCACCACGAATAGCGGCGATTCTGGCATCGTAAAACGCCACCATGTAAGCGATAAGTAGCATGATGAAGGTCGCAATGCCCACAAATACGGCGATGTACTGCGGATCGAGACCCGTGAGGGCCGCCATGTCGGACCCAGATGCCGGGATGACGTGAGTGGCGCTCATGCCGGTGTAATGCATCCCGGCGATGGCGAGCCCCATCAACAGCGCGCTACCGATTTTGCGGGTGATGGATTCGCCCAGTGAGTTGCCGCTGTGTTGTTGAAAGCCAATCCACAAGGCGGAAACAGAGGCTGCGATGGCCACTAAAATGGACAGCACAAAAAAAGTTGGGTCGTAGCGAAACGGCGGATCAATCTGCACTGCTGCCATGCCGATGTAGTGCATCGCACCAATGCCGGATGCCATGAGCACGCCCGATAGCCCCAACATGCGCGGGGTCATCTCGCCACGCGCGATCATGTAGAGCGCGAAGCCCGATGCAACAAGCGCGGGCAATATCGAAAGCAGGGTCATTTTAATTTCGTAGGTGACGGCTTGATCGGTGTGCATGGCGATCATGCCGACGAAATGCATAGACCAGATGCCGATGCCCATCGCAAAGCCGCCGCCGAGCAACCAGAAATAGCGCACGCGGCCGATGGCCGCGTGCAGCCGCCCAGCGATGTCAAGCGCCGTAAAAGAGGCCATCACGGCAATCGTGACCGACATCGCGAGTAGCCAAGGGTTGTACTGATGCGGCAGGCTATCGCCTTGATAGCCGGAAATACAAATACTGCCGGGCGTGATGATGGTGGCTGCCATGCCCAGATAGTGCATCCCCGCAATAGAAGTACCACCCACCACGGCACTGACTATTTTGCGCGCCTGTCGGGATGCGGGTGCGGCATAAAACGAGCCGTGCGCGAGATGGATTGCGAGTGCCGAGCCTGCCACCGCAAACACGACCGAGAACGCAAACATGCCAGGCTCATAGCGCAGTGGTGGTGACATCACCATCGCCGACATGCCCGAATAGTGCATGGCACCAATACCCGACCCCATGGCGAGCCCGCCGAGCAGGCGATGTTTGTGCGTGAGTATTGGCCGCTGAATTAAATGCAATGCGATGCCTGCCGCGATAATTGCAGGCAGCATGGAAAACAAGGTTGTGGTGAGCTCATAGCCCAGATGGACGGGGGAGTGCAGTGCAATCATCCCGACAAAATGCATCGTCCAGATGCCCATCCCGAGCACGATAGCACCGGCGATAAGCCAATCACGCCGCTGCTCTGGCGGGGCTTTTTGTATGCGCGAAGCAAGGTCAATGCTGACGTACACCGCAATGATCGCGACCGCGAGAGAAAGGGCGACCAGTGATGGGTCGTAGGTTAAGTTCATGATGTCACTGCGGCGAAAAGCCAATAGCAGGGGGAGAGGCGCCGGCCAGATTTTTATTTATCATCGATTGCGCCATCGTCGAGGTCGGTTATGTTGTTTGGCGCGCGCTGCATTCCTGTTTCCCCAGGGCACCTGTGCTTACCGATCAGTTTAACCTAGCTAAATGTTTCAAAGATGTGTCTTAGAAGCCGCGCGACACCCCTCTGCTCGATATCTCGTGCAGGGCAACGCTTGGCTGATACGGCGTGCCTACGCGGGCGGGCGCATGGGTGCTCTTTCTCACGCATAATCCTAGAAACGGCAGTTGACCGCTCGTGAATCATCAAACTCCGCGCCAGTACTAGGGTTTGGTGGATTTACACCTTCGCCCTTTGGGTGAGAGCGCTACGGGTGCGATTGCACATTTTTTAGGCTCGCTGGCTACGTTGCTCCTCGTTGCAACGTGAAGGTTGCGGCCTCGTCGCGCCTTGCCAGCAAGCCTAAAAAACGCACACTCGCACCCGTTCAACTGCCGTTTCTAGGATAATTATTCTCTTAATGCCACCGATGCATCTCACATGCTGCCTTCCTTCGCCCCGCTGCGCCAAGTCTTCCTCGCTGATGAAAACGCGACGCTGGATGGGCTCATTGTCCTCGCGCGGCCCGATGCTGCAAGTGCAAAAGAAATTGATGTCTGCGCCCGCGCGCTAGTACTCGCGGTACGTGAGCGTCAGCACGCCCACGCGGGGATGCAATCATTTTTAACGCAGTACGATCTCGGCACACAAGAGGGCGTGCTGCTGATGTGTGTGGCGGAAGCATTGCTGCGGATCCCTGA
>JAYVGG010000008.1:0-2344 GCA_043772475.1 Burkholderiales bacterium | reverse complement strand
GCGCTCACGCTGGACTACGCAAGCCCGGAGCAGATTCGGGGCGAGTCTATTGGCACCGCGAGTGATGTGTACAGCTTGGCGGTGGTGGCGTTTGAATTGTTGGCCGAGGTGCGCCCCTTTAAGGTGGCGCAATCGGGCAAGTATCGATCAGGCCCGCTCGAGCAAGCTATTTTGCACCTTGACGCACCGCTCGCGAGTACGGTGACGCTCGACCCGCTGGTCAAAAAACAGCTCAAGGGAGACCTTGATGCCATCTTGAATAAGGCGCTCAAAAAATCGCCCGCTGATCGCTACGCCTCAATTGAAGCCTTTATGCAAGACATTAGGCACTATTTGGCGGGTGAGCCGGTACTGGCGCAGCCAGATCGCCTTAGCTACCGGACGCACAAATTTATTGCGCGCAATAAATTTTTTGTAGCCGCTGCCACCGTAGCCGCACTTGCCGTTATCGGCGGTAGCTCGTTGGCGCTGTGGCACGCGAAGCAATCGGCACGCGCCGAAGCCCGCTCGGGGGCAGTGACACAGTTTTTGGTGCGCTCGTTGCGCGATCACTCGGCGGAATCGTCGCCCGGTTTAACGCCGTCGCCGGTGACGGGGCGCTTAGTCAATAGTGCGGCGCAGATCGAAACCGTATTCGCCGACGACCCCGTCCTACAGCAGCAGCTTTACGCGGCCGTGGCACCCATCTTTGCCGATCTAGGCTTAACCCAGCTGGCGATTAAGTACGGCACGCGAAATCTTGATTACAAGGCCGCGCAAGGCGAGAGTGATTTGCGCGCCTTGGCGGATGCGGCGCTGCCCGTGGCACGCGGGCTCACACGCGAAGGCGATGTGCCGGCAGCCGATCGCGTGCTGCGGCGCTCGTTCACCGCCAGTACGCAGTTGTGCTCAACGATTACGTCCTGCATCGTGTATGTCGAGATCGCGATTAGGCAACAAAAAATTGATGAAGCGGCACGCCAGCTGGCGCATTTGGTTGCCATGGTGGAGGCGAACCCGGAAATCGACGTCGGCTTAAAAATTGATGCGGAAGCGCTTAAGGGCCGGGTCGCCATTTTCCGACGCGCCGATAATGCGCTCACTTTTTTTGAGCGCGCACTCGCCTGGTCGATTGCAGCAGAGGGTGAACATTCTCTTAGGAGTGCCGCACTTCGACGCTCTTACGGTGCCAGACTCATCGAGAGCTGGAACCGCCCCGAGGGCTGGGAGCAAATGGAAAAAGCCGTGGCCTCGTTTCGCCGCATTGGCGGCGAGTACGATTTGAACGCGGCCGAGGTAGAGCTCGAATTTGGCTATTCGCTCGCACAAGACAGTCTAGCAAGGCGGGCGGAGGGGTTCGCACGCATCGCACGTGCGCGCGATGTTTTCGAGCGCACACAATTTGGTGGCCGCGCCGAGCGGCTCGCGCGCGTTTCGCTGTACCAAGCCCTCATCGCGAAGCACGCGGGCGACCTTGAAAGTGCCACCACACAACTCGCCTTGATCGCGGGCGACCCGGCGAAAATGGTCGCGGGCGATACCCTCACGGTGCGCCGATTTGGCTACCGAGAGTACCAAGACGTGCTCTCTCAGCGTGGCGAAAAGGACAGCACACGCCAAGCGCTACGCGCGCTGTTAGCCGCCATGGCCCCCACCGATAGCCGCCGAAACTACAATATCTTGTTGGTCGAGATGGCGCTGGTGCGCGCCGAAATGCTGGCCGGTGACTACGACGTTGCCCAGAGCTTACTCAAAGACAGCCTGGCCTTCGCACCGGCCCAGTTCGAGCGTTTCCCAACTATTCGTGATCGTGCGCGGTTTTTGCGCGCACAAATTCAAATCGAGCGTGGTGAGTTTCTGCCTGCGCGCGCCGAATTTGCGCTCGCCTTAGTCGAGCTTGCCAAGCAGCCCGACGCCAGCCGCGCAGACCGCGAGGAGGCGATCGTCTACACCGGCCTTGGCGAAGCGCAATGCGGCCTAGGCGAACGTGCTGAGGGGCTCGCGAATTTACGACTTGGGGAATCCAAACTCGCGGCACGCCATCACCCGGCGAGCCCCGTTTTGGCGCGCGCACGCGCGGTAGCGGGCCTGTGTGCCGCCGCAGCGGGTGAGCGCGATTTGGCCCAATCGTGGCTGCGACAAGCCGAGACGGCACTCAAGACGAAAAACAACGTGAGCACCTACTACAGCGGAAAAGCCCTACAACTAAAGACTTTACTTTCAAAATAATTTATTTATGAAACCGTGGCAGGTTTGACCGCGAAAACTCGTTTGTATTAGTAAGGGCGTAATTTTCAAAAAAACAAAACGAGGTTTCAATGAGTAGGTTAATTGTTGGGGAGGCCGTATTTGCCGGGCTCACTTT
>JAYVGG010000007.1:0-22156 GCA_043772475.1 Burkholderiales bacterium | reverse complement strand
TTTTAGGCTTGCTGGCAAGGGTGGAGCGGGGGTTTCGTGCGGCATGCCGCACGCCCGCGCAACGGTTTGGGCCTAAGCCCAAACGCGCCCTGCAAGGGCAACGAGGCCGCAACCTTCACGTTGCAACGAGGCGCAACGCCGCCAGCGAGCCTAAAAAACGTGCAATCGCACCCGTAGCGGTTTCACCTAACTGGTGAACGCATAGAAACCACCAAACTCTCGTATTGGGGCGGCGCTCGAGGGAGTAGCGAGCGGTCAACTGCCGTTTCTAGGATTATGGATCGTTCGCAGTTGCAGCCGCGCGGCAATTAAAACCATTGGTAGAAATGCTTGTGCCGACGTGACGATCAAAGTCCGAGATGACGGCTTTGGAGCTAAGGGATTACCTGAAACGCCAATCCCCGCGCGGCATTCGGCGCTTTAATCCCCATCAATTTTTCGGCAACATTCCCTTCGCTCTCGCATCAGCGACTTCCTTTGCGAGCGTCTCACCGCTTTTGTAATGCGGCACGCGCATCACCATTCGCTTGCTCCGCTGCCAGAACGAGTTACTGCCGCTTACTTCCTCGCTCCAGTATTTATTGGCTAGTGCTATGTTATTTTTTTCGTCAATTAAAAAACCGTCTCGCGAGCCTGCGCCACCGAAAATATAGAGCTTGCCGTTAATCATTTTCCACGCGTCACCATCGCCGCCCCATGGGATACCGTAGACGATGCCGTTGGCGCAGTAGCCGCCAAATTCGGGGAGGTATTTTTCGGGTGATTTTTCAAAGAGTGATTTGCGCTCAGCGCTTGCGAATTGGAACGTGATGCCTTTGTAGCTGCTGCGAAATTCTGCTTTGCCCATTTCGTGTTTGTTGTCGACAAAATAGCTCACGACATCGAAGCCTTTGAGCATGAGAGGTACCCCTTTTTCATCCGGGGTTGCGTTCACGGGCTTGTAGCCATCACCACTGTTTTGCGCGCTGGTAGCGCTACACGCACCCAGCGCTGCGGTGATAACTAGGATTGACGTAAGGGCAAATAGTTTTCGGGTGACGTTCAATTTTATTCTCCAGTTAATTAATTACTAATTCATATTCTAGTGCTTGTTACGCGAAACGCACGTACTCAGACGCAAACGCGTGCAAAAAAAACTCTGTGTGGCAGCACCAGCCAAAAAAAACGCCGGGCATCCCCGGCGTTGTCATTGTTGAGTTGGTATTTTTTAAGCTCGGCTCGTGAGAGCTGGCGCTTGCTGGCGGCATAGACATTTTCTCGCCCGTAGAGCGCATTCGCCAGGGCACTCTCGCGGTTTACCATCTTCCGCTCTAGTGCATCCCAGTGCTTGGGCCAAAAAAATTTAGCACTGCCGTCCCGTCCGTGGGGTAGCGCGACCGGTGCATCCATCACCGCTAACGTCACCTGATACCACACCCCCTCTTGCTTATGAAGTTGTAGGGTGGCACTCAACATGCGCTGATTCTCGTCACGCGCTGCCCCCGCCGCGCGCACCTTTGCACGCTGTTGCCGCTTGTAGGCGACCCGCTTTTTATTCGCCCGCAAAATTCCCGTGACCGGATGAACATAAAGCTCCACCCAAGATTCCTCCAGTGGGACTAGCTTACGCGGGAAGCGATCCATCACGACCACCTTGCCCTCAACGAGACGCGTATCGCGCTCCACAAAATCATCAATGTGCGCGAAGATATGCTCTTGCACGGTGCTACGCCGGTCGATATTGGCGCAGAGTTCGGCATAGACTTTACCCCATGGCCGATTGACTTGTGAGGCCAGCCAGCGCTTCAACGGGTTCAGGTTTTCGTTTAACGATTTACGTTGCACGTAGCCTTGCCTCATGCCGATTTTGCGCGGCATGTCTTCGCTTTCGCGGTAGAGACGGCCATCGCCAGTGGGCATACGGCTGCCCCAGCGTGGCCGCTCTACAATCACCTTAAACATATCTTCACGCATCATCGTCTCCTTTCTTATTGAGCGTTAATTGCACCGCCATTTTTTCCGCACGCCGCAGTGAGCCGCGTGTTTTTCGATGGCTACCGGCACCGCGATGCCGGTCTTTCATCGCGACCAGCACGGTGTTGCGCGGCTTCATTGCTTTCACCACAAGGCGCGTCAAGAGTGGGTTTACTGTTTTCATATTCACTCACCCCTTGATGCAAATAACTTGTTTCAAGGTATGCACCACCTCGACCAAGTCGGTTTGGTTCGCCATCACGGTGTCGATGTCTTTATAGGCACCGGGGATTTCATCAATCACACCGCCGTCTTTTCGACATTCCACCCCCATGGTCTGCGCCTCAACATCTTCACGGCGAAATTTCCGCTTAGCCGCCGTGCGACTCATGAGCCGCCCTGCCCCGTGCGAGCATGAGCAGAGTGACTCCGCATTGCCGAGCCCGCGCACGATGTACGACTTCGCCCCCATGCTGCCGGGGATGATGCCAAGCTCACCTTCGCGAGCGCTTATCGCCCCCTTGCGGGTAACGAATAAATTCTCGCCAAAGTGCGATTCGCGTGCCACGTAGTTGTGGTGGCAGTTGATCGCTTCGCCCATGGTTTTCCACGCGTTGATGCGGGGCGATAGTTCGCGTTCAAGCACCGCCAAAACCAGCCGCATCATCTCGCGCCGGTTTAAGAGCGCGTAATCCTGCGCCCACTCCACCGCCTCTACGTAGTCGTCAAACCACGTTGAGCCCTCACGAAAATACGCGAGATCGGCATCCGGTAAGTTCACTTTGTGGCGACGCATATCTTTTTTCGCCGCCTCAATAAAATACCGGCCCATCACATTGCCAATGCCGCGTGAGCCTGAGTGCAGCATCACCCACACGTATTGCTCTTCGTCGATGCAAAGCTCGATGAAATGATTACCGCCACCTAATGTGCCGAGCTGGCAAACCCAGGTTTCGTTAAAGCGCTTTTGCATTTTCATCAGGGCCGGGTGCTTTGCCACGATGTGATCCAAACGTTGATCGAGCACGCGTGCGGTACGCGCGTGCTGCGAGCCACGAATCTTGCTCGCATCGTGCTGCGAAAAGCCCACCGGAACTGCGGTCTCGATTGCCATGCGAAGGCGATACAAGCTATCGGGTAGCTCGCTCGCCTTAATCGACAAGCGCACCGCGTTCATCCCGCAGCCAATATCCACGCCAACAGCGGCCGGAATAATCGCCGACTTGGTTGGAATCACCGAGCCCACCGTCGCCCCCACGCCCGCGTGTACGTCCGGCATGGCCGCGATATGGCCATGCACGATCGCGAGCTGCGATACATTTACTAACTGCTGAATTGCTTCGTGCTCAACGTCGGTAGTCCAGATTTTTACCGGAATCAGCCCCTTGTTGAGCGTGATTTGAATGCCCATATTGAAAGTCCTAAAAATAAAAAAAGCCCTGGGATAAATCACCAGGGCTTTTCATAGGACCGACGGCAAACGCCGCAAGACTATGGCCTTGGCTTGGAGAGTCGCACCCTCTCAAGCCAGGAGTCTTGAGAGATTAGCGTTGTGTTGATGCCGTCATGTGGGTTCCCTGTGTTGAGTTACGTTGGTAAAACTTGCGGCGGGTGCGTGGCTGCAAGAAGTGAATTTGGTGAGGTGCGGATTTTAGACGGATTTGATTTGGTGTCAATCGTTTTTTGTTTGTTCTTGAAAAATAGCGCGGCGAATTGGCATTTGGTGATGCACTGCGAACGCCACTGGACCCCGGGTCGAGCCCGGGGCGACAGGTTTTTTTTAGGGGCGCATTGGCCGAACACCGCGCCCTGCTTAGGGTTTCAACATATTGTCGTACCAGTATTCTTTGCAATATCGCCTAAGACTGCGTTGTCATTCCGGTGAAAACCGGAATCCGGTGGCGTTTGTCGTGGGCTGCTACCTGCCTCACCGTGGACGGTATCGATGCTTTAGTACATCGGTGGGGCGCTTGGGATCAGGCTGATGGGGCGACGACGCAGGCGTAGATTTTTTCCGCAATACATTTCAGTATTTTTCTCGGGTCGCACAGTGCGTGACTAGGAACCTACAATAAAAATTACACTAAAGCCCGAAACCTCAATATCTACGCGGGGTTCGGCGCTTCGATCTTATTTTTCTCAAGCCACTTCGCAGAAAAATCCGCCGCCGGAATGGGCTTCCCAAACCAGTAGCCCTGCGCTTCATCGCAGCCAAGATCGCGTAGAAATGTACCTTGCGCGGCGGTTTCGATGCCTTCGGCCACCACCCGGGTGCCGAGTGCGTGGCCGAGTTTTAGTACGGCGCTGCAAATGGTTTCGCCTTGGGTATTAGCCCCTATCGCCTCGACAAACGAGCGATCAATTTTGAGGGTATCGACGGCGAAGCGTTGCAGGTAGGCGAGCGATGAGTAGCCGGTGCCGAAATCATCAATCGCGGTTTGAAAGCCGGCTTGGCGTAGTTGCTTTAAGGTCTCAATGGTCGCGTCGCTATTGACCATGGCGGCGGTTTCGGTGATTTCGATTTCGAGATCGGTGGGGAATATTTTTGCGGCTTCCACCAGCGCGCGTAGCTCTTCGCAGAGCGTGGGTGAGGCGAAATGAGAGGCTGATAGATTGACGGCGATCTTGGGGCTCGTGCCGTACTGGCTGCGCCACCGCGCGATTTGGCTACACACCGCGCGCAATACCCAGCGATCCACGGCCTCGATCTGCCCGCTCGCCTCAGCCAGCGGAATAAATTCGCCAGGGCTCACCATGCCACGCGTGGGGTGAGCCCAGCGCACGAGTGCTTCGGCACCAGCGAGCCCGTCGCCTTGCTGCAGGCCAATCTTGGGCTGGTACCAAACGGTGAGCTCGTCTTCTGCTAGCGCGCGGGCGAGCTCGCGCGTGAGTGCTTGGCGGGCGTGGGCATCGCTTGCGGCGGAGGCATCAAAAAATTGGTAGCCGCCAACACTATTGGTGAGCGCGCGGCGCAGCGCGAATTCGGCGTGGCTCAAGAACACATGGCCATCGAGAATTTCGATGGGCGATTCAACAATACCGATGCGAACATCAAATGGCTCGGCAACAGTCTCGCCTTGCGTGCTAGGTGCCCAGTGCAAAATACTTTCGGCCACGCGCGCGCTATCGTAGCGCCCGCGATTTTTGATGAGCGCAAACATGAGCGGGCCAAGCTGCGCGACAAAATCGCGCGGGCCCGCGATCTGCAATAAGGCATCGCGAATGCGTGTGGGAAGCGTGTGCTCGGCTAGAGAATCATCTTGAAACTGCATCAGGAAAAGCCCGATCTGCCCGCCCCGGTAGGCGCTTTCTTCGGTGCGGGCGAGGTATTCGAGGAGCGCCACGCGATTTGGTAAGCCGGTGAGCGCATCGTGGCGCGAGACAAAATGCTCGCGCTCAAGGGCTAGGCTGGACTCTCGCGCCATGCTAGTAGAAACCTGCGAAAGCAGCGCATTGTGGGCGGTGATTAAATCGCCGAGCTCATCTTCGCGCTGGTGGCTTAAGCGAAATTTTTCGGCCTCACGCGGTGCGGCGCCGGCCGCCTCGGCGCTGCCCCTGATGGCTAAAAAAGGCCGTAAAAGCTGCCCGTACAAAACCCACATCGTACCCACCGTCACCACCAGCACGATGAGAAATATAAGCTCTGCCACGCGCAATAAGTAGGCGTAGAGGTCAGTTCGGATATGGCTAATGTTGGAGAGTGCGCTAACGGTGGGCTCGCCCGCGCTGCCACTGCGCCACTGGGTATGGAGGCGCTCGTCGGCTTGCACCCTAGCGTGCGGCATGCTGCCCACCACGAGTGCCGGTGCCGACGGAAATGTGGCCAACATGGCAGCCCTCGGCCCAACGCTCGCGAGCGTGCGGCCATCTGCCGCGTACACGGCGAGGGCTTCGAGGCGGTTTTGCGCGAGCAGCGTCGCTAAATCGCGCGCTAAGGGCCCTTCGCCATTGAGCCCGGCGCTGAGCATCAAGGCGGGCTCAAGCGTGAGCCGAATGCGCTCGGCTTCACGGGCGATCTCAACAGACTCAAAACGCTGCGCGGAGGGAATAAGCAAAATGCTTTCAATCACCAAAATGAGCACGAATACGCTCATGGTGATGCGCCAACAAAGGCGGCAGTGAAAAGCATCGCGCGATGGAAATAGGGGCATGGCCAAGTGTAGCAGGGGGACAATTGCTATACGAAAGCTGGCGTAATCGGATTCAGCGACCATAAAAAACCCCCGGACAAGCCGGGGGCGCAATCAACGTCTTGCGACGCTGAGGAGGAGATGGCGGGCGCTAACCTAGCGCCCGAAAGGGTCAGTGCTGGCGTAGCTGGGTCGAGTACGACGCAGGCGCTTTGAAAACTTGCTTGGCCGTCACACGTACATAACGTGCGGCGTACTTGATTGCGTTCCAGCTTGCGATGATGCCGTCGGCAATGGCTTCGCCGAGTGCGATGCTGTACTCAAGGCGGGCGGCGTGGACGTGGGCTTCGATGTTGCCGTAGTTTTTCATGTTCATTTGATTCTCCATTATGTGGATTGAGATACGACTGAAAACGAGCGGTAGCGGTTTACAGACGGTGAAACAGCAACGTGACGAGGATGCCGCAGGTGCCGATGACGGATGCAAAAACGATGGTTTCAAAACCACTAAATGGGGCGGGCTCGTTAAAGGCGGCATCTATCATTTGGCGTTCAAGGGTGGCTCTGAAATGGTTGCTAGGGGTGTTGCGATTCATGATGCACTTTCGGGTTAGTTTTAAGTTGATTTATTGCTCTGCACAAACACACGATATTCCTTAGTGCTTGCCAAAGCTAATCGTAGTTTTTGATGCGTGACATCAATTTTATTTATGGCATACTGCGTCATTGGTGCAATGCAGCAATGTCACAAACCTTCACAATTTACGGTGCTAAAAAAACCTCATGGAGCTTTACCAATTACGCGGATTTGTCGCCATCGTTGAAGCGAAACAGCTCACGCGCGCGGCCGAAAAACTGCACATTACGCAGCCCGCCTTGAGTGCCCAACTACGCGCACTAGAGGACGAGCTCGATGTGGTGCTGTTTGAGCGCACACCAAGCGGCATGGTGCTGACACCAGCGGGTAAAAAAATATTAAAAGCGGCGAATAAAGTCATCGCCGCCGCAAGCGCGCTTTTAAACGAGGCCAAGCTCGTCAAGGGCAAGGTATCGGGCCACGCACGTATCGGTACGCTGAGCGACCCTGATTTCATCCGTCTGGGCGAATTCATGCATGCGGCCGTGGCGAGCCATCCGCTACTACAGCTTGAGTTACACCAAGAGATCACCGGGGCGGCGCTAGAGGGTGTATCGGCGGGAGGGCTGGACGCGAGCTTTTACTATGGCGACATCAATAGCCCCGACATCGCCGGCTTACCGCTTCGAGAAATGGTGTACCGGATCGCCGCACCCCACGGCTGGCAGGCACGCATGGCGAACGCGAGCTGGAGCGAGATCGCAAATATGCCGTGGATTATTCCACCGCCCATTAGTAGCCACTACAAGCTCGCGCACGCGCTTTTGCACAGCCACGGTGTCGATGTGACCAACGTGGTGGAGGCGGATCAAGAGGCGGTGGTGAGCTCGCTCGTGGTGGCGGGGCTTGGGCTTGCGCTCATGCGCGAAGATCATGCGCTCGAAAAAGAGGCGGCCGGCGAGATTTGTATCTGGGGTGAGGGGCGCATCACCACGACGCTTTGGTTTATCTACCTACGTGAGCGCAGCGAAGACCCGATGATTCGCGCGCTGCTATCGGTGATTGAGCGCTTGTGGGGAATCGCGCGCGAAGGTGGCGGCAAGTAGTGCGCGCTTTTTTACGCAGCAAGCCCAATCACACCACGAGCAAACACACCGCCTGGGCTGCAATGCCCTCACCGCGCCCGGTAAAGCCGAGCTTCTCAGTCGTGGTGGCCTTCACATTCACCTGCGAAATCGCGATGCCTAAATCGGCCGCGATGTGGGCAACCATGCTGGCGATATGCGGGGCCATACGTGGGGCTTCGGCGATGATGGTGGCATCTACATTGGCCACTTTGTAGCCGCTTGATGCGATGAGGGCTGCCACGTGTTTCAATAATTCGCGGCTGTTGATGCCTTTGTAGCGTGCATCACTATCGGGAAAATGTTTGCCAATATCGCCCAGCGCCGCAGCGCCCAAGAGTGCATCGCAAATCGCGTGTAGCAATACGTCGGCATCCGAATGCCCCAAGAGCCCGCGCTCGTAGTCGATGGTGACACCGCCGATGATGAGCTTTCTGCCGGTAACCAGCGCGTGTACATCGTAGCCTTGGCCGATTCGCATGCTTATTCCTTTGCAAACAGTAAGCGGGCAAGTTGCATATCGCCCGCGTAGGTGATTTTGAAATTACGTGCCGAGCCCATCACGAGCTTGGGGTGATGGCCGAGTGCTTCGATAGCCCCCGCTTCGTCGGTCGCGGTGGGGAATGTTGCGATTGCTTCGCGTAGTAATCCATAGCGAAACATCTGCGGGGTTTGCGCGCACCAGATGTCTTCGCGCGGCAAGGTGGTGGCGACGCGCTGATTGTCATCGGCACGCTTAATGGTATCGGCAAGTGGGGTGGCGAGTAGGCCGCCGATGGGGTCGTCCGTGAGCTGGTCGATGAGATTTTCAATGAGTGCGGCTTCAATACCCGGCCGCGCCGCATCGTGAACAAGCACCCAATCGTTTGCGCTACAGGCGAGCGTTTTAAGCCCATTGGCCACACTCGCCGCGCGCGAGTCACCACCGACAAAAAGCGATTCCACACGCCCACCAAACTCTTGCCAATCGGCTGAAAACCCGCGCCAGTATTGGTCTTTCGGCGATAAGATGACGATAATTTTCGCCACCCGATCAACCCCTGCCAACGCTTTGAGCGTGTGATAAATCATCGGCCGGCCGTTGAGGTCTAGGTACTGCTTGGGTTTATCGTCACCTAAGCGGGTGCCCGTTCCGGCGGCGGGGACAAGCGCGATTATGGTTGGGTGCATTGCAGTGGGGATAAATTGTGGATGCAACATTATCGCGCGAACCCTGAACAAATCACCCGCCGTGCTACGCTTCATGAATTGACCGATGGAGAATGCGATGCGCGCTGTGATTTGTGATGCCTGGGGTTTACCGAATCAACTTCGCGTGGGCGAGCTGCCGTCACGCGAGCCTACTGCGGGTGAAATCAAGATAAAGGTAAAAGCAGCGGGCGTGAATTTCCCCGATGCGCTGATGGTGCAAGGCAAATATCAAGTACAACCGCCCTTCCCTTTTTCACCCGGTGCTGAAGTCGCGGGCCTCGTTGTCAGCGTGGGCGCTGGCGTGACGCACGTGAAGGCGGGCGACGCGGTGGTGGCATTTTGTGGCTTTGGTGGATTCGCTGAGGAAGTCATTGCCCCCGCTGCGGCCACCATGCCGCTACCGAAGGGGATTGATTTTCCGCTGGCTGCCACCTTCACGCTCGCCTATGGCACCTCGTGGCACGCGCTGCGTGACCGCGCCGCCCTCAAGGCGGGCGAGACGCTACTCGTCCTCGGTGCGGCGGGCGGCGTGGGCTTGGCGGCGGTAGAAATAGGCAAGGCGATAGGAGCTCGCGTGATCGCGGCGGCATCGAGTGAAGAAAAATTGGCGGTCTGCCGCGCGCATGGGGCAGATGCAACGATTAACTATGAAAGCGAAAATTTTCGCGACGCCCTCAAAGCACTGACGCACGGAAAAGGCCCCGACGTGATCTATGACCCGGTCGGCGGCAAATACGCCGAGCCCGCGTTTCGCTCGATCGGCTGGCGTGGGCGCTACCTCGTCGTGGGGTTCGCCAATGGGCCTATCCCCGCGCTGCCTTGGAATCTCATGCTGCTCAAGGGTGCGTCGCTGGTGGGCGTATTTTGGGGCGAATTTGTGAAGCGTGAAGGGGCTGCCAATCTGGCCGGCATTAACGAGCTGATGGGGTGGATGCGCGAGGGGAAAATTCGACCACTGATTTCCAAAATCTACACGCTCCCAGAAGCCCCGCAAGCGCTCGATGATTTACTCGCGCGTCGGGCGACGGGCAAGCTGGTTGTGGTGCCGTAGCGGATGCCGCTTGCACCGCCCCAGATTAACCTGCGCGCGCGCTTTCGCCTGGTGCCCTAATGCGCCGCACGCTGGGTATTAGTGTTGCTGTTGCACTCGCGATTGTTGCTGTAGTGGCGGCGATTGGCGTGGGTGTGCGGAAGACGCGCGATGCGCCAGCTTGGGTGCCAGGTAGTCTCAAAGCGCCACGCGAAACGGGCGAGATTGTTTTTCTCACCCTGCGCGGCCCAACTGCCACCGAAGCCACGACGCGCGCAGGGGCAAGTGGTGAAACCCTGACTGGCTTTGAGCATGATCTGGCGACCTTATTCGCCGCCGAGCTTGGGCTCAGGCCAACATTTGTGGTGCTACCGAGCTACCAAGATTTACTCAAGGCCATCGACGAAGGTCGTGGCCATATTGCGGCTGCGGGCATTTCACTACCTGCCGAATTGCGCGCCCGTTACGTGATTGGCCCGCGCTACCATCTGACGCAGCAAGTGCTGGTCTACCGCGCGGCGGAGCCAAAGCCACGCACACTCAAAGACGCGGAAGGTAAAAAAATCGCCGTCATCGCCGAAACCCCCACCCATGATTTGCTGCGCGAGCTTACTGGCAGCTACCCAGCACTCGCCCTCGATGTGCTGCCGCGCGATGCCCATGCCGACGATTTATTGCGCCGGGTTGCGAGCGGCGAGAGCGCATTTGCGGTAAGTGATGCGTATGCGTTTTCAATCGGTAAACGCACCTACCCTAAACTTGCCTCGGCATTTAATATTGGTCCGCAATCACGGATGGCGTGGGTGTTTTCAGCCGCCGCCGATTTTGAAATGCAGCAAAAAACTGTTTTGTTTTTTGAAAAAATAAGTAATAACGGCACGCTAAATCGCCTGCTAGACCGCTACTACGGCACCATCAATCGCTTACAAGCGTCGGAGGCAGAATCAATCCTCGATAAGATTGAGCGCGAGTTGCCCAAGCTGCGCGCGCATTTCCACGAGGCGCAGCAGCTAAGCGGTATCGACTGGCGGATGCTGGCCGCTGTGGGCTATCAAGAGTCGCACTGGAATCCCCTAGCCACCTCGCCCACTGGCGTGCGCGGGCTCATGATGCTGACCGAAGAAACAGCAGACCGCTTAAAGGTAAAAAATCGGCTCGACGCACGTGAATCTATCTTGGGCGGTGCGCGCTATCTGGCGCTGCTTCGCGATACCGTGCCCGCCCGCATCACCGAGCCAGACCGCACCTGGATGGCGCTCGCCGCGTACAACCAAGGCTATGCCCATCTGGAGGATGCCCGTATCCTCGCGGCGCGGCTAAAACTAAACCCCGACGTATGGCCAGACGTGCGAAAAATGTACCCAAAATTAACCGAGCCCGCGCACTACGAAACCCTCAAACACGGCTACTGTCGCGGCGAAGAGGCGGTGCAGTTTGTGGAAAACGTGCGTGGTTACAGCGATATGTTGATGAAGATCGAGAAGCCGCTAGATAGCGAGATTCGCTATGACTTGGTGGGGGATGTTAAGCGGACCGCACCGGGGAATGCGCGGGAGGCATCGCGAAAATAAATGGATGCCAACACGCTACACGGCCGTCATGCCCAGCACCTTCGCGGCCTTCATTAAGCGCGCATCAAAACAGGCAAAGCAAATGGGGAACATTCAACCTAGAAACGGCAGTTGACCGCTCGCGAGTCCGTAAAGCGCCGCCCCAATACCAGAGTTTGGTAGTTTCTATGCGTTCACCATTTAGGTGAGACCGCTACGGGTGCGATTGCACGTTTTTTAGGCTCGCTGGCGGCGTTGCGCCTCGTTGCAACTGACGGTTGCGGCCTCGTTGCGCCTTGCCAGCAAGCCTAAAAAACGCACACTCACACCCATCCAACTGCCGTTTCTAGGTTCAAAGTTTTACCGATGGTGGCAGCAAGTTTTTTGCGGCTCGTGACGAATGCAAAAATTTTCGTGCGGCCAACGAGCATCGAGGCCGCAGTGGGGTTCTTAGCTGCGCTCTTAGCCAAGCCGGGCGTGGAGATGCCCGCCCTTGGCTATGAATGGCCAATGCTGTGCCAACTTTGTATCGACAAAAAACGGGCGGCCAACGACATCCCAGAGGCAACGATCGCGGCCGCCGTGATGCGGCTTGGCGAACATTGGGTGACGTTCGATACCGACTTCAAAAATTTGCTCAAGCGCGGCCAGGTAACCGTGCTCACGTCAAAATAACGACGTGCTATTTCGCGGCTAAGAGAACAGTCAGCCCGCCCATATACGGCACCAGCGCCTGTGGCACCGTCACCGAGCCATCCGCATTCTGATAATTCTCAAGCACCGCCACCAGCGTGCGCCCGACAGCTAAACCTGAGCCGTTGATGGTGTGCAGAAGCTCCGTCTTTCCCGCCGCGTTTTTGAACCGCGCCATCATGCGGCGTGCTTGGAAGGCTTCAAAATTGGAGCAGCTTGAAATCTCGCGGTAGGTATTTTGCGCGGGCAGCCATACCTCGAGATCGTAGGTTTTGGCTGAGGAAAAACCCATGTCGCCCGTGCAGAGCAGCATCGTGCGATACGGAAGCGCCAGCGCTTGCAAAATTGCCTCGGCGTGGCCCGTTAATTCCTCATGCGCGTCGGCGGATTTATCCGGTGTCACGATCTGCACCACTTCGACTTTATCAAATTGATGCTGGCGAATCATGCCGCGCGTATCTTTGCCGTAGCTACCCGCTTCCGAGCGAAAGCACGGGCTGTGGCAGACAAATTTGAGCGGGAGGTTTTTCGCGTCCTGAATCGTATCGCGCACAAAGTTGGTCACCGGATATTCGGCGGTCGGAATCAAATACAAATCACGGCCTTCTATTTTGAAGAGGTCATCCTTAAATTTCGCGAGGCTCGATACCCCGTCCGCTGACTCGGGCCCCACCATGTACGGCACGTACACTTCTGTGTAGCCATGCGCGCCCGTATGCGTATCGAGCATGAACTGCGCGAGCGCGCGGTGCAAGCGCGCCACGCCACCCCGAAGCACGGAGAACCTGGCCCCGCTTAGCTTTGCAGCCGTATCGAAGTCAATGCCACCGAGCGATTCGCCTATGTCGGTATGGTCCTTTGGGGCAAATTCAAACTTTTTAATCGTGCCCCAACGGCGCACTTCTACGTTCTCATCCGCCGATTTTCCGGCAGGCACATCAGCACGCGGGATGTTCGGAATCAGCCGCAAAAACGCATTCATTTTTTCTTGCAGTGCGGTCAGCGCAACTTCATTAGATTTTTGTTTGTCGCCTGCACCGTTGACTTCCGCCATCAGCGCAGCCGCGTCCTCGCCCTTACTTTTGAGAATACCGATTTGCTTCGAGAGTGCATTGCGCGTGGCCTGTAATTGCTCGGTTTCCATCTGCAATGATTTGCGCTCGTCCTCAAGCGCGCGAAATTCTGATTCGTTAAACGCAAACCCGCGCCGGGCAAGGCCCGCAACGAGAGTGGGAAGGTCTTTACGCAATAACTGGAGATCTAACATGGGGCACCTATAAACAAAATTGGGCACTCACGCCGTGCTGCTGGCGCGATGAAAAAAACAGGGGGAGAAAACGAATTATCCCGCCAAGCGGGATGAAGCGCCGGCGCGCGAAATCGCGAGGGAGACGGGGCGTAGAAGGGGGCGAAGCGTTTTCATGGATAGATTGTGCCGAAAATGGCCGGTAAGCGCAAGGTACGCAATAGCCGCAGAGCCAATGTACGCGCCACACTTTCATCCCGCACCGACGGCTCCTTCCCCCGATTCGGGGGAAGGCGGGGGATGGGGTAGGTTGATAAATCACCACACTCACTTCACAAGCCCACCGCAAAAAAATCGCCCCAACCAAGCTCAACCCTACTTTTTCACCCCACGCACGATTCTCTGCGAGACGTATTCATCCTCCATCTTCCCCCACCGCGCAGGGTCAGCAACGAGCGCTTCGCCCCGCACCGTCGCATCAGCGAGCACAAAGCGAGACGTGGCTTCTTCACGCTCGTGATCGAGTACGCGCCGCAATCCCTCCTCGATCAACGCACTCATCGTCGTACTATTTTCCTTCGCAAACGCTTTCGCCTCAGCAAAAATCTCGTCAGATATTTCAATCGTTTTTCGCATCACTTCACCCCACATCACGTCGGCGGCCACGCCCCACGGTTCACCTCATACACGTACCAATCCTGCATCGATTGATCATAAATCGCATACTCGCTCCGAGAAGATTTCCAAACGAGCGGCACATCTTTTTTCTGCAAGGCTTCGAGCTTGCGCTGCACCTGCACGGTAGTGGGTTTTTTACCGATTTTCTCTGCATAAAACGCCATCGCACCCGCATCGTAGGCGCTGAAATTTGCGCCTTTGGCAAATAGTCGATCGAGCACGGCACGCTCGATGTCGTCGAGCGCGCGGTAGGTGTCGCGCATCCGGGCAAACTCAGTTTTCTGCCAGACGCGCGCGGCGGCCATGGTGGCGTGGCCAAGCTGCTGGCCACGATTTTTAGCAGCACCCAGCCCGCTGTTGGCTTTTTGCACCGCGACGATTAAATCTTGCGGCCGATTGCCCAATAAATCGAATGCCGATGTCAGCGCAGCGGTATCAATCGGTGCCAAGGTCGGGTCTTCTCGCTCCAGCTCCTCCGCGTACCAGCGCACAAAGCCGCTATCGAGCTTCTCGAGTAATTCCACACGCGAACCCCAGAATGGCGCCGCTGGGGTATTGAGTAGGCGCAGTAATTTATCCTGATGCGAGCCAGAAAATATGAGCCGCAATCGCGATGCCACACCCGAATTCATATGATCCCGTGCGGCCTTGAGCGCAAACATGCACGCTTCACCTGCGTCGCTCGTGAGCGCGTGCTGCGCCTCATCCACGATAAGTGCAATCGGTTTTTTACTCTGCGTGTGCAGGCCCATCAGGGCATCCGCGAGCGTTACGCCATCGGGCTGGCCGATCTTGGTGAGGTCTATCGTAAATACGCCAGGCGCACCCAGCTTATCGACACCACTTGCCTTCACCGCCTTGCGGATGCCGCCTAGTGCAGCCGCGTAGCCCTCACGAATCGACTCAGCCACAAGCTCTGCGGGATCAGTTTTAAGATCCTTCCAAAGATCGACATAAATTACCAACCAGCCTTTTTTTTCCAGCCGGGGGCACAGGTCATCGCGCAAAAACCAGCTCTTGCCCGTGCGACGCGCACCGGCTAGAAATAGGCCGTTTTTCAGGTCTTCCAGTAGCGAATCGCTGTTTAGCCGATTCGCAAGCCCAATAGCGAGGGCATCGCGGGTGTATCGCTTCATATTTATCACCAATTATCGTGAAATTGTGCTGAAAATCTAACTTAATGGTATGATAATTCATGATAAAAAGCAATATTTATAGGATATATTTTAATCATAATAAAATTTAAGTGCTTTAATAGCATAATTATTTAATTCGTAAGCAAACCAAAAAACGAGATTTCCCATGCGCCACCTCACTAACACCCTCCACCCAGACTGGCTCGTCATCGGAGCCTGCGTCTGCTTCATTGCACTGCTGACCGCGACCATTGTCGTCATCGCCCTATTCAGAGGGCACCGCGTAACAGTAGGCTCCGGCATCCGGCTCACCTTCGTGAAAGACAAGTAAATGCGCCCCACTCGCCGCAGTTCGGCTACAGAAGTGCGCCAAGCGCTCGCAACCCTCCCCGCCAAATTTCTAGCTTCAACCGTCGGAACCACCCTCACGCGCATCGTCGCACTCCTGCGCGCAGACGGCAGCGCGCCGATGGAAAAAGTACGTGCAGCACTCTACCCAGCGCTTGAACTGGATGCCGCCAAAACCGCGCTACGAACGCAGATTGCCAATCGACTTTACAAAAATGAAGCGGGCGAAGCGCCGCTGATTCTCGCTATTTCCCGCAAGGGAAGCGTGCCCGATGTGATCTGGTTTGAACAGCCCGCGCGCGAAGACCCGTCCGCCCTCGCCGCACAAGACCGTGACGCAGGTACGGCACTCCTCCCCACCAAAGCCAACGTAACCACGGGTGCGAGAGAGGTGGCCGAAGCCCAAGCGATCTTCAACGCAAGCGCCAAGGCCTCGGAGCTAGGCTCCCTGCGCGGCTTAGGCGATACCCCGCTCACCGCCACCAACGCCACTGCACAACAAGGTATTCATGTCCAACCCACCGAGAGCTCGCGCAATATCGTCAACGCACTTGATGAAATGGTGAAATGGGCGACTGACCAAAGCGAAGCATCTCTTCCCCTTTTAGCGCTGCTTGGCGATTACGGCACCGGCAAAACCAGCCACGCCCAAACCTTTAGCAAGGTCATCAACGGCAAAATCACCCATCCAAAATACAAGCCCACTGCAGCCCGCAACGCCGCGCTGATTGACCTCTCCTACCTGCGCGGTGTGCCAGGGTTAGCATGCCTTTCGCTCACCGATATTCTGCACGTCGTCATTCGCGCGCAGGGTCTCGACACCAAGCTCACCGCCGCAGACTTGCTGCGTGACGCACGTCTCGGTGCCACAATTTTTGTTTACGATGGCCTCGATGAGCTACTCGGTAGCCATCAAAGCCATAGCGAGCTTGCCGATATTTTTCGCCAGCTCATGCAGGTATTTTCCCCCGACCCAGAAACGCAAGCACCCTCACGCGCACGCGTGATCGTGAGCTGCCGCACGCACTATTTCCGCGATTACGCCGATCAGCACCAGCTATTCGATACCCGCCAGCGCGGGCAGATCAAGGCATCCGACTACCTATGCCTCTACCTGCTCCCGTGGGACGAAAAAACGGTGAAGTCGTATCTCGCGAAGCGGCTCACCAGGCGTGAGGCCGCACAACTCGCTGACATCATCGAAACGGTTTACGATTTGAAATCCCTCGCGAGCCGCCCCGTGCTGCTCGCCATGATGTGTGAGCAAGTCGGCACGCTGATTCGCAGCAAAAAAGCCGGCGGCACCATCACCGCCGCCACGCTCTACGCCGAGACCGTCGCGCGCTGGGTGCATCGTGATAACGCCAAGCACGTCTTGCAAGCCACGCATAAGCCCGCCCTCATGGGCGCGCTCGCCACCGCGCAGTGGAGCGCCGGTGCAGAGTCTTGGACATCCGAAGCGCTAGACCGCTGGGCACGCGCCACCGTTGATCTCCTTTTCCCCAATAGCTACGCGCCCGATAAGACCGAAGCGATTCAGGATGACCTAAGAACCGCCACCTTCATCGTCCGCCCCGGTGTAGAGGGCTTTACCTTCGCGCACCGCTCGTTTCAAGAGTTTTTTATCGCCCGCCATCTTGTGGCGCTACTAGATCGTGATGATATTGCGGAAGAAACTCTCGCCAAGCTCCACCCAGCCCTGCGGCTTAACCGCGAGACGATTGCGTTTTTTACTGAGCTCTTGGCACAAGCCCCGCAGCATCTCGCCGCACGTAGCGCACGCCTGTGGGATTGGCTTAGCAATAATTACGGGGACGAAAAATCCCCTGCACCCGCGAGCCACGATGCCCTATTTCACCTTGCGATTGCTGCTAACATCGCCGCCCCCAGCAACGCCAAACGCACCAATCTACGCGGGCTTTCATTGATTGAGGCACGTTGGGAAAAGCAAAATTTTCCACCGCTGGATTTGCGTGGGGCGAATCTGCGTGGCCTACGTGCGACCGGCTGTAATCTGGCGGGGATGTGGCTTGCTGGGGCGAATTTGTCGCAATCGGTGCTGCGGGATTGCAATACGGCGGAGACTGAATGGCGGGGGGCGGAGCGGGGGGGGATGGTGGTGAGGGAGACGGATGGCGCTGCAATTACGCGGCCGATTCCAGGGCCTTGGTCAAGACCATTCCCTGCTACGCAGCAGTTTGCTGTGGCGTTCAGCCCTGATGGCAAAACGTTCCTGACCGGCGGCGCAGACGGTATTGCGCGCCTCTGGGAAACGGCAACCGGGCGCCCGGCACTGGTTTTCATCGGCCATACCGGCGCGGTTCAGGGGGTCGCCTTCAGCCCTAACGGTCAAACCATTCTAACTGGTAGCGACGATGACACTGCTCGCCTTTGGGATATGGCGACAGGACGAGAACGACATGTATTTTTAGGGCACGGGAAGGCGGTATTGAGCGTAGCCTTTAGCCCCGACGGAAAAACTGTCCTCAGCGGTAGTGCTGACAGCACCGCGCGACTGTGGGATCCCGCGACTGGGGACGCACTACGGATATTTTCTGCTCATGACAATTCAGTCTGGAGTGTTGCATACCACCCCGATCAAAAAACCATTCTCACCGGGAGTGCCGATGGAACTGCGCGTCTCTGGGACATCTTAACTGGACGCGAAAAACGGAGGGTTTCATCGGGCGGCTATTCCGTTTGGGGCGTGGCGTTTAGCCCAGATGGTAAATCCTTTTTAACGGGAAGTAGCGATGGCATAGTGCGTGTCTGGGAAGACAATAAAGTAAGGGAACTATTTGTGAAATCTGCGCCTCACAATGCGGTGACAAGTGTCGCCTTCAGTCCAGATGGCAAGAGCGCGCTTTGCGGAAGCCGCGGCTCTGGAGTGACCCTAGTCCAAAAAAACACGGGACGGATATTACTAAAACTCTGGAATCATGGCGGAGAGGTTACAAGCGTTACCTTCAGCCCTGATGGTAAAACTCTCCTAATTGGAAGTCTAGACTCTGCCGCACGGCTGTATGAGGCGGCAACTTGCCAAGACCTTCGGGTGGTTTCAGGTCATGGCAATTCTGTGGAGGGAGTAGCCTTCAGTCAGGATGGGAAATACGTATCGGCGAAGTACGGGGTCGAACGCTATCGCGTCTGGGATGCGCCAAGTGGTCACGCCGTGGCATCTGAAGGCCAAATGCACGAGAAGTCGCATCGCTCAATCGGTTTAAGCAGCACTGCCACAATCAGCATCGAACACGGCATCGCTGTCATCCACACCACCTCCGGCCCCCACAAAGGGCAGGTTCGCTACTTAGTCGATGGCGAGCGCCCCTCCACCGCCGCCTTCGATGCCAACGGTGCCCTCATCGACTTCGATGCCGAAGCCGCTGATACTTGGCTCTATTGGCTAGGCCACGGCACGCCGCAGCCGGTGGAGGCGGGGATTGCGGCGATGGAGGACGGTGAGCGCAATAAGCGGGCAGGGAAATAGTGAGTTGGTGATGTGGTGGTCACAGGGGTCGCCTCCCATTTCTACATTCATACGCATTCGCAGAAAATGAGCAGCGCAGCGCGCAACCAAAAAGCAGATCCCTCGGCTGCGCTCGGGATGACACCCACCTATGTCATGCCGAGCGCAGCCGAGGGATCTGCTTTTCACTGTGCGCCACGTCCACTTCCGCTTCGCACCGCCGTCATCTAAACCATGACAGTTGGCCCACACAAATTGCTGAAACCCCGCGTCAGATATAGGGTTTCACCAACCCGACTATCCGCCTCGCAGGTACGCGAGTAACGCGTGTCTGCATCGGCGACCCTGCCCCTATCGAACACGCATTTCTATCAAATCTGGGGCGGAATGCGTTTGTTCAAGCGGCGCTCTTTCAAAATCGTAGCCGATGCCGCTTCCTTGAATTTGGCGTGTTCTGCATCTGTCGGCGAAATGGATTTCAGCAAATCGCTCTCGTAGGCGGCCAGAAGGTCTTGCTCGATAGGATCAGGGCGTTTCATCTGGGATGCTCTCAATTAAGTAGTCGTGTGTTGCTTTCCAGCGGAGACCATAATTTTCAAAAAATATTTGAGGCAATTTTAGTAGCCTACTTCCCACCCCGCGCCTTCGCATCCCGCTCTCGCAACGCTGCCAATTTCTCCCCGATCTTAATCTCCATCCCGCGAGCCGTAGGCCGGTACCAGCGCTTGCCTTCCAGCCCTTTCGGCAAATAATTTTCTCCCGCCGCGTAGGCATCTTCCTCGTCATGTGCGTAGCGATAGTCTTTACCCATGCCGAGGTTTTTCATGAGCTTGGTCGGGGCGTTGCGGATATGGAGGGGGACTTCGCGGGATTCGTCGTTGGCAATCAGCGCGCGGACTTCGTTGTAGGCGTTGTAGACCGCGTTTGATTTCGCGGCGATGGCGAGATAGACCACGGCTTCCGCCAATGCCAATTCGCCTTCGGGTGTGCCCAAGCGCTCGTAGATTTCGGTAGCAGCAACCGTGATGTCAAGCGCGCGTGGGTCGGCTAGGCCGATGTCCTCTGTTGCCATGCGGATTAAGCGGCGGGCTAGGTAGCGCGGGTCGGCACCGCCATCGAGCATTCGGCAGAACCAATAGAGCGAGGCATCGGGGTCGGAGCCGCGCACGCTTTTGTGGAGGGCTGATATTTGGTCGTAAAAATTATCGCCGCCTTTGTCGAATTTACGGCCGGCGCGGGTGAGTACGGCCTCTACCATCGCGCTATCGACATTGGTGGCGCGTTTACTTTCAACGGCGGTGGCGAGTTGATCGACGAGGTTGAGCAGTCGTCTGCCATCACCATCGGCCATGTTGACAAGCTGGTTTTGTGCGGCCGCGTCTATCGTGATTCCGGGCAATGCAATCTGTGCCGCGCGAGCCAAAAGCCCAATAAGGGCGGGCGTTTCCAAGGGTTTTAGTACATAGACGGCAGCGCGCGAAAGTAATGCGTTGTTGAGTTCAAACGATGGGTTTTCTGTCGTGGCACCAATAAAGGTGACGAGGCCGGATTCGACATGCGGAAGAAACGCATCTTGCTGGCTTTTGTTGAAGCGGTGGACTTCGTCGACAAAAAGTATGGTGCGGCGATTTAAGTTTTTGCGGTTTATTTCCGCGCGCTCAATCGCTTCGCGGATTTCCTTTACGCCGGAGAGCACGGCGGAAAGCGCGATGAAATCGGATTCAAATGCAGTCGCCATCAAGCGTGCGATGGTGGTTTTGCCCACACCGGGCGGGCCCCACAGAATCATCGAGTGCGGCTTGCCAGAAGTGAAGGCGATGTGTAGCGGCATGCCTTCGCCGGTGAGGTGTGATTGCCCAATGACTTCGGCCAACGTGCGCGGGCGCATGCGCTCGGCTAGCGGCGCGCGAGGGTCGAGCGTTGGGCTGGGTTCGGGCGAGGAGAACAGGTCGGTCATGACTTGATTATCCAGCAAATGCTTTATCTCGATCCTTCCCGCGTAGGCGTTAAGGCGCGCCATCACGCGGGTGGCGTTTCGCCGCGCACCAACATGAAAAGTGTAGCAATACCTTTAGTGAAAAAAAACGGCTGAGCGACGCAATCGCGTCGCCCAGCCGCCCTCGCCTTCAAAGTCCACGCGCATCTATCCTGTCGGGGGGGTGCGATCCTTAATGGCTTTCAGCGGGCCGACAACCAAAATCATAAACATCCACAGCGCCGCTGCCTCCAGTCCATACCATCCAAGATGTTCCGGGGGATCCACAATCTTTATCCAAGCTAGCCAAACAAACACTGGTAGCGGCAACGCAACAAACAGCCACGCTGGCCGACTGATAACGCTCTGGCAATGACTGCATCTCACGCCGTGCCTCAGGGTGGTCAAGAAAAGTACGCGAAGCGTAGGGATCGTATTCATACCGCAAACGGGACAAGTATGTTTCATAGGAACCTCATTAGTCAGGAAATTAGCGAGCGCCAGAAATACTAGCGCAGACACCTAGCTCGACACTCTGCACGCCTGTCATAGTAATAGGCCATACAAATAACAGCCGCACCCCCTCCTAATAGTGCACCTCCCGGCCCTCCGACAGCAAGCAGTGTGAAGGCGCCACATGTTATCCACGCCATATCGGTGATGTCGTTACAAGCATTGGTACATTGCTCTCTAGTTATGGCGAATTCCAATTCCCACTGCGATTGCTGATATAGGTCTTGCAAATACCATTGAAAATCATCGTAAGTCTGCTGGTAGATATCATCCGTATCTTCGGGAAAATCAATCACCTTACTAAATTGTGGTTGACGAGCGCCTGCACTCACGTTTGATATCTGGCTGTAACGTTGGGAAACTTTAGCCATCATTGGCGCCCCTCCAGCACAACCTCCCTGCCCCACTGCAGTCGGCAATGCGCTGGCTGGGGGGTAGTACCACGCCTCGTTGCCAATTTTTACTGCAATCGGTTTACGTGACTGACCTTCATACTTATACTTTATCTTTAAGCCCTTAGATCCAACGCGCTTAAACGACACAACG
>JAYVGG010000006.1:0-8312 GCA_043772475.1 Burkholderiales bacterium | reverse complement strand
CTCCTCGTTGCAACGTGAAGGTTGCGGCCTCGTCGCGCCTTGCCAGCAAGCCTAAAAAACGCACACTCGCACCCGTCCAACTGCCGTTTCTAGGTTCAAGCCATGATCCGCTGAAACCCCAATATCCACGCGGGCTTTGAGCAAGACGGCGCGTTAGGGTAGGCGCTCACAAACTCCGCGCACACCGAAACCCCACATACACCACCACCGTATCCACGGGCTTCATCTGCACGTGCTCCGCGTGCATTTGCTCGCGCCCGTACCACCATGAGCCGCCGCGTGTGCGTTGCTGCGATCCGGTGCCGCTATCGACCCATTCCCACACATTGCCGCCCATGTCGTAGAGGCCATTCACACCGGGTGCGGTGGTGCCGACTTCCGCATGGCCGCGCCCGCGTGAGGTGATCGCGGGTGCCACCGTTTTCACAGTGCCGCAGTCACCGAGACAATTCGCCCCTTTGGGGCTTTCGCCGGTTGGGTATGGGTAGCTTTTGCCGCGCACAAAGCCAACGGGTGGATTTTCGCGACGTTCCGTGTAAGCCGCCTCTGCCCACTCGCTATCGGTGGGCAAACGCTTGCCCGCCCAGCGGCAGTAGGCCGCGGCTTCGTGATGATTGAGATGCACGGCGGGCTCGGTGGCACTGGCCGGTTTGCCGAACGGTGCGCGCCACGTCCAGCCTGTGCGCGTCTCCCACCCGGCCTCGTATACGCTACCGCCACCGGCGCGCTCGGCGGCAGTCACCGTCTTAGTGACATCAACAAATTTTTGAAATTGGCCCACGCTCACTTCAGTGCGGTCGATTGCGAATGAGCCGATTCTCTGCATATCGGTTTGGGCGAAGGCTAAGGCGGCAGCGAGGGACGAAAGAAAAATGGCCACGCTGCGTAACACTCGAATCGCTTGCATGTGGGCTCCTACGATTGGGTTGGTGTTCGTCTTGTTTGCGTCAGTCGCGCGCAACCGCCACGCGTACTCGCTCGCCAAATTGATCACGAAAGTCTTGACTGCGGGCGGCAAAGAAAATTTCACCTGTCTTTGCGTTCCAACTCATTGGTTGATTCGTGTGCGAATCGAAAAGGGCTACGCTACTGTCGGCGAGCAATTGTGCAACATCTTGGCGCGGTGTTTTATTGACCAAGATTTGCCGCTGCAATTCGACTAGCCGTGAATACCCGAGGAGATCACTTGAGCGCTCTGTGTATGTGCTGTACAGCGGTGCCGAGATGCCGCTCATGATGGTGCCGATGGGGTTGTAGAGGAAGTCGGCGAGTTGCTTAATGGTCGGTGCGTCCAATTTTTTCGCGCCACATTGTTTAGTGCCGTCGGTGGCGGCGCGTGTGTGATTGAAATGCGCGTTGAGGGTCGCGTTCGGTTTGTACGCGCCCGCGCGCATGAATGCGCGCTCGAACACATTAGTTTGAGCGCCGTTGAAAGCATTAGGCCCCCCCAACTCAATATCACGAGTAACCGTAGCGAAGAGACGTGTTTCACCCTCCAGCGCGCGGGTCATACTCGCCGTTTCGGGCGGGAGCGGTTTCGTTATCTCGGCCATTATTTGTGCGTGTTGCGAGACGATTTCTGGATGCAGCGTGAGTAGTTCGCTCGCCAATCTAACCTTTGAGCCAAATACGCTTAGTGCTACCAGTTTGGCCAGCAAGGTGTCGGTATCGTGTGCGATGCGCCGCCACAGCGCCATTTCGCCCGCAAGATCACGCAAGGCGTTTGCGCGCTTAACGGGTTCAATCATGTCTTGGGCAATTTGTGCGTCCACCAAGGTACTCATCCACGTAAGTTGGTACCACTTAATGTTTGGACTAAGCGCTGTGAGCGGCATGGTCTCTGCAAACTTCGGGTAGTCTCTTAGCGCGCGGTAACGAGAAAAGTAAGGTGCAACAACCGCCGTTTCCGCAGCAACTTTCGCTGCAAGCTCGCGGTAGTGGAGCGCGCAGTTTGGCGTCTTGGCACCACATTGGATAGACCTATCAGCCAATTTGAAGTCTTCGGCACTCTGGTATTTCTCGACTATTTTTGCGTACTGCTCGTGCTTGGGTGTCGGCTCAAGATCGTTCGCGCTGGCGATCTGGATGGCGGCTAGAATTTCTTGACCGACCTTGTGCGGCTCGTAGGTAAGATCTGAGGCAAAACCCCAGAGGGCCGGATACAGATTCTCGCTAATGGGAACCTCAGTTTTGCGCGCCAGTACCGCAGCAACCTCGGCCTTTAAGGGCTCGTCGGCGCGAAAGAACCAACTGCACAGTAGCGCAACGGTTAGCGCCGCGAGCCCAATCGCTAGATACTTAATCGTTTTGAAGATTATCGAGATACGCGGGCTCATCATGCGCTCCAAAAATTACGATTCTTCATTGCGCTGCCGAAGCCACACCGCCACGCCAAGCATCACCACGCCCGCAAGCGCGCCAAGCCACATGTCTGGCTGCGCGAAGAGGCTCCACGCACGGCTTAGCGCATCGGAGTCGGTCAGTTTTGAAGCGACGCTTTTGCTGGCGTTCGCTGACTTAGCCGCGTAGTCCTGCCACACACCGGGCATCACGCCGCCGAGTAGCCTGATGACAACGTCATCCCAAATCCATGTGCTTCGAGAGGATGCCTCGCTTTGTCGGGCATAGGAATAAAGTACGGCAAGCAAAATAGGCGCGCCGAAGGCCCACAGCAAAGGCTTACTACGAGCCCAGGCTGAAACCATCATGAGCCAGCCTACTGTGGGTAGCGCCCAAACCACCTGCACGGGCAACATGGCCAGCAGCGCGAGCGGTGTAGATACGGCGCGCGGATCACGCAGCACATCGCCAAAGATATTGACTCCCTGCGTAGCGAGCACCGTGCAGGTGATGAGCCCGACGAAAATTGCGCTCGTCAGTGCCGCAATGAGTGCGATAGCGGGGGCAACGAGTACAGCGACGATAACTTTTGAGAGCACCGTGAGCTGGTCTGAGATGGGGAGCGATTTCCAAAGGTAGACGCTACGATCACGCCGATCATCGAAGAGCGTGCCGATGCAATAGAAGATCAGACTGAGGGCGAGCACGACGGCGACCGTCATTAAGGGCGCGCGAAACGCATAGTCTGCGAGCGCGTCAAAGCGCGCTGTGCTTTTCGGGTCTAGTCTGGGTGCGATGGCGCCAATCATCAGCGCCTCGCCGCGCACGAGCTCGACTACGCGCGAAACAATTGCAATCATCACCATCATGGCACCCATCAAAATTGGCGCCCAAATCAACGCCCCCTTATGCTCCCAAAGCTCGCGCTTGATGAGCCATTTGAGTTTGGTGAGTGTGCTCATTGGTAGGTGCCTTTCATGGTTGCGACGAAAATATCGGCCGCCCCCGGCGTGCGGGTTTCGCCTAGCGGCGTGAGCGTTTCGCGTGCGATGCCATCAAAGAGCATGACAAAGTTGCCGAATACTTTGCGCTCGTCCAAAGGCTTTAGCGCGCGGGCGGTGTCGACATTTTCGGGAGCCAACATCACTTCGGTAAAACGCGCGGCGATTTCGTCCATGGTCGATTGCAGCACAAGCTTGCCATCGCGCATAAACATGAGATCGGTGAGGATGTGCTCCACCTCTTCTATCTGATGCGTGGTGATGATGATGGTTTTACTCTGGTCGAAATAGTCTTCAATGAGCTGCTGATAAAACTGTTTGCGGTAGAGAATATCGAGCCCTAGCGTGGGCTCATCGAGAACCAAGAGCTTCGCGTCAATCGCCATCACGAGTGCGAGATGCAATTGCGCGACCATGCCCTTTGACATTTTTTTCACCTGCAGAGCGGGCGTGAGCTTGGTGTTTGCGATGTAGCGTTCGGCGGTGGCGCGATTAAATTTGGGGTGGATACCGGCCACAAAATCAATCGCGTCGCGCACTTTCAGCCAGCCCGGCAAGATCGCGACATCGGCCACAAAGGTGACATCTTGCATGAGGGCATCGCGCTCGCTACGCGGGTTACGCCCGAGCACGCTGAGGCTACCCTCACAATGCGTGAGGCCAAGCAGCGCTTTGAGGGCGGTGGTTTTGCCCGAGCCGTTGGGGCCAATCAGGCCGACGATACGACCAGCGGGAATATCGAACGTAAGGTCGTCAATCGCGATCGTTTTTCCATAGCGTTTGGTGAGGTGGCGCGCAGAAATAACGGCACTCATTTTTGTTCTCCCGATTGAATTTCGCCCAGCAGTTTTTCGGCACTGAGCCCGAGCCTTTTGATGCGCGCGATCATGGCGGGCCAATCTTCGCGAATAAAGCGCTCGCGCTCGGAGTGCAATAGTTTTTCGCGCGCACCCTCGAGCACGTACATGCCGAGTCCCCGCCGTTTTTCAACGAGCCCCTCGTCCACCAGCTCTTGATAGGCGCGCAGCACCGTGATTGGGTTTAGCTGAAACTCCGCCGCAATCTGCCGCACCGAGGGAACGGCATCGCCGGGCGTAAGCAAGCCATCGAGCAGCATCACGATGAGGCGATCTTTGAGCTGCCGGTAAATCGGGGTGTTGTTGTGCCAATCGTTGTGCATTGGGGTTTCAGATTGTGGGCAAGGGGCTTACGGCGTGGGATGTTATATGGTGTTGTAGCAATGTATAACACTAGGCCTGCGAGGTCAAGCCCTTTCGCACGAGATTTGATTAGAAGCGCAACAATCGCCCGAAACACCGCGCCACATATAGCGTTTGCTCAATCAGGCGCATCACGTTGTGTGTAATTCCTTTTCCACTTCATTAAAGCAATACCTGCATACGTTCGCAAGCTGCGCTCATTCCCACGTTTGCGGGGGGTGCTGGGAAGGGGTGCTTCAAATTGGGTTGGCAGCATTCACATTAGCCCCTCGCCCGCGTTCATTGCGGGACGCGCATTCCATTGCAGGGGGAGCCAGGGCGCAACGCGCAAGATCGACGCATTAACGCAGATACTTAATGCACGATTGATGTGGTAACGGAATAAGCAAACGACGAGGCCGGTGATCGCCCACGACAGGCTCCGCGTCAACCGCGCCGGGCAGGTGGTGCTAAAGCTCAAGGCAGCCTGGCGCGATGGCCCCAGCCACCGCGTCATAGCGCCGATGGAATTCATGCAGCGTCTGGCCGCGCTGGTGGAGCTGTATCAGGCGGCTTAAGGGACAAAACCGGACTGGATTTTGAGAGGGCTGGGGGAGGTGTTCGGACTGCGCTCGGGGACTAGGAGAAATGGCGTGAAAATCGGGCGCGTTGGGCTGGGAAAAAATCAGCGATGCTGAGAAAACGGCGAGTTTTAAGCAAATGCCCGCAAGTTGGACCGCTGATGTCTCATCGCGTACATTCAGGATTCTTGAAAAATTGCGTTTGAAATTCCTATGCCTCCATCCCTCGCTACAGCTCAAACGGTCAACATCAACGATGCGACGGACGCTGCGTATTGCAGTGCGGCTAACCCTGGTGGATCCAGGATACCCATTTCGATCATGTCGCCTTAGGTGTCGTTGGTTGCGTTTTAATCGTGGTGAATTGAAAACCTAATGCCAGCGCATGTGCCCGAGCTGCTTGCGAATAGGTATGCAAGTTACCTTGGTATTTCTCAACCAACTTTTCTCGCACCTCATGCAGCTCCTGAACTATGGGGTCATGCCACTCAAGTTGAGTAGCTTGCAGTTTTGCATTCATCGTTAGTTCTCCATCATCTCAAGGGGTGACACCAGTTCCGGCAGGCGATAGCCGCGTGCGGCGCACAAGCCGCGCATGACGGGTGGCTGCACGGGATTGGCAATGTGTTTGAAGTTCCATGTGAGCACCACGTTGACACCATGGCACGCTGCACAGGCGATGTGCAAGGCATCAAAACGCGCCTTCGCTGGCAAGCCGCCACCTAGCAGCAGAAAATCCGCCAGCGCTTCAATCTCTTCATTCGTGTCTAGCAAATTCAAGTTGCGAATGACATCTATGCGCTGCTGTGCAGCCTCTGGATCACCAGCACTTACTTCCTCAATGACGTAGGGGGAAATACAAGCCGTAACGTCTTCTAGCCTGTTGTTCCACCATTGCGTGGTGACAGTCTGCCACGCATTTTTTATCGGATCGGCGGATGCCCGCGAAGTCAGGTAGCTCACGACTGAGGATTCGATGTAGACAAGCGGCTTCATGTGTTTAGTTTAATGTGAAATGGCTAACGCAACGCAAAACCCCTGCAAAGCTCGCGCCTTGCAGGGGTTTGGTGTTTGCACACTCAGGCAACCTGGTCTTGTTTGCCCAAGGAGCTACGTGGAGGTTACCTCCCCATATCGCCCATGCCCCGCCAGCCACAATGCCTACTTCCACGACAGCGCGGGTGGCGTGCAGTGCGCCTTAGACTCAAGGCACGATTGATGTGGTAACGGAATAAGCAAACGACACGGCCGGCACGCCAGATTGGTATTTCCGCATCACGCCGCAGAAATATCAGGCGAAAGCCGCAATGCTTTGCGGATTTATCAATTTCCCCGCTCGCACAGCGCTCACGCCCCGCAAAAAACGCTAGTAGAAGCACCAACAAAGTGCATCACCTTTATCTTTGCGCCCCAATGGTGCATCATAGGTAGCGCGTTTTGGAGCCACCTTAGTAAACCCCTATCTATCAATGACTTAGCCAAGACCATCGCTGGCATGGTTTCTGCTAATACGCATAGTCAACCCAGTTCGCGGCACAAGTAGGGTCAGGCGATTAAGAAATCCTTGCAGTTTGCCGCGTGCTTTTTGAATTTTTATGATTTTTGTACCCAACAGGAGAAAAAGATGTCTGTCGCAAATGTGATGAAGATGGTGAAGGACAACGACGTTAAGTTCGTTGATTTTCGGTTTACCGATACCAAGGGCAAAGAGCAGCACGTCTCGGTGCCCGTGAAGGCGTTTAACGAGACGAAATTCACCGAAGGCCACGCCTTTGATGGTTCCTCGATTGCGGGCTGGAAAGGCATTGAAGCCTCCGACATGCAGTTAATGCCGGATGCCGATAGCGCGTTTATTGATCCGTTTTATGATGAATCCACCCTCGTGCTGTCATGCGATGTGGTTGAGCCGGCTACGGGCAAGGGCTATGATCGTTGCCCACGCTCACTCGCGCGCCGCGCGGAAAATTATTTGAAATCGACCGGGATTGGCGATGTGGCCTACTTTGGTCCTGAGCCTGAGTTTTTCATTTTTGATTCGGTGGAGTGGAATGTTGATATGTCGGGCAGCTCGGTGAAAGTATTCTCCGAAGAAGCCGCATGGTCGACGGGCGAAAAATTTGAAGGTGGTAATAAAGGCCATCGTCCTCCGGTGAAGGGCGGCTATTTCCCAGTTCCCCCGGTTGACCAGTTGCAAGATATTCGCTCGGCAATGTGCTTGGCACTTGAAGATGTGGGCGTGGAAGTGGAAGTCCATCACCACGAAGTGGCCAACGCTGGCCAGTGCGAAATCGGCACCAAGTTTGAAACGCTGGTTAAGCGCGCCGACTGGACGCAGCGCCTGAAATACGTGGTGCAAAACGTCGCGCACAGCTATGGCAAGACAGCCACCTTTATGCCAAAGCCCATTGTTGGTGACAATGGCTCCGGTATGCACGTGCATCAATCGGTGTGGAAAGACGGCAAGAATTTATTCGCGGGCAATGGCTACGCGGGGCTTTCTGAATTCGCGCTCTACTACATCGGCGGCATCATCAAGCACGCGCGCGCGCTGAACGCGATCACCAACCCAGGCACCAACTCGTACAAGCGTTTGGTGCCCGGCTTTGAGGCTCCTGTGAAGCTCGCCTACTCGGCACGTAACCGCTCGGCTTCGATCCGTGTGCCGTTTGTTCACTCTGATAAAGCGCGCCGTATTGAAGTCCGCTTCCCCGACCCAACCGCGAACTCGTACTTGGCGTTTGCCGCGATGCTGATGGCGGGACTTGATGGCGTGCAAAACAAGATTCACCCCGGTGACCCATCGGATAAAAATCTTTACGACTTGCCACCCGAGGAAGATGCCAAGATTCCAACGGTGTGTTCGTCACTCGATCAAGCGCTGGAAGCACTCGATAAAGACCGCGAATTTTTGACGCGCGGTGGGGTATTTACCAACGACATGATCGACGCTTACATCACGCTCAAAATGGAAGAGGTCACACGTTTTCGCATGACGACTCACCCCGTCGAATTCGACATGTACTACTCGCTCTAAGAAATACGAATCGTCTCCTGCAGGGCTGGGCGGTGGGGACTTGCTCCTTGCCGCCCTTTTTATCCTAGAAACGGCAGTTGCGCCGCGATCTGCTAACGTATCGCCATAACTGGCGCGGGATTCCAGCCGATTTTGACGACACGGAGGACTCACCCCA
>JAYVGG010000005.1:0-3574 GCA_043772475.1 Burkholderiales bacterium | reverse complement strand
AGCGTGAGCACCATCGGCTGCGGTGCGCCAAGGCCTAGGCCCAAGCAATACATGAGCGCCATGAGCGCCACGACATGGCTTGCGAAGGGTACGGCGATGTAAGTAAGCCCCGTCACAAAGAGCGCTGCCGTCAGCACCGTCCACGGTGTGGCCCACTTGGCTAAAAAAGGTAGTGCTAAGCGCACCGTGAAATTGCCGGCGGCAAAGGCCCCCATCACGATACCGATCTCAGAGGCCGAGAGCCCGAGCGCTGTGCCATGCACAGGCACCGCGAAGCCGTACACATCCCACGCCAAGGTGAGAATCGCCATGGTGATAAAAAGGTAGCGCAGCACGGGTGATTTCAGTAAATCAAAAACGGATGCGTTGGTGTCGCGTGCGGCCGCACTCTCGTGGGCACTCGCGTTGCGCGTGTGGGCTAGCGTGCCGAGTGCCACCGCAATAATCGGCAGCACCGTAAAAAGGGCAAGTAATAAAAACGTCGCGCGAAAGCCGACCGTATCAATGCCGACCCCGGCAAATATCGGCGCGATGAAGGACGACACCGAAAACCCTAACGCCAGATAGCTAAAATTAGCCGGGCGATCTTCAGCGCTACTCATCTCGCCCACCGCGTGGTAAGCCGCGATATTGCACAGCATAAAGCTCACGCCCACCATGGCACTCGCGAAATAGAGCATCGGTAGCGCAGACCAAAAAAACGGCAGCGCCGTGCCCACCCCCACCCCAATCGCCCCGATCAGTACCGGGCGCGCGAGGCCGACACGATCAATCCAGCGACCCGCCGTGACTGAGAGTAGGGCAGGTAAAAATGAGTATGTGGCGATGAGTGCGCCCACCGTAAACGCATTGGCATCAAGATTGATCGCGAAAAGCGTGAGCGCCACCCGCGCGCCGTTGGTGGCGATGTGGGTTAAGACCAGCAAAATAATGAGCAGCGGGAGTGGTTTCATGCCGCTATTTTACGGGTGGTGAGTGTGACCCCGATTGCCGTTACGCCCATGCCGATGAGCGTGAGCGGCGTGGGCACGACCTCAAAGAGCAAAAGCTCGAGTACCACCGCTACAATCGGCGGCAAATAAAGCATCCCGGAAACCCGCGTAGCTTTGGCGCGCCGCATCAGCACATGGAGCGCATTCACGGCGTAAATTGAAGCCAGCAAGACAAGAAATAAAAGCGAAAACAAAAGCGACCATGACCAACGCACGGCGCTACCCTCAACGACAAACGAGAGTGGCGCCATCACCACGAGACAAGACGCGAATTGAATCGCGGTACTGGCACGTAAATCGGCCTCGGCACAAAAGCGCCGCTGGTAAAGCGTGCCGGCGGTGAGTGCCGATAGGCCGATTAGCACCGCGATTAAGCTCGCCATACTGACGAGCGCAATATCTAGCTTGTGCCACACCACCATCGCCACCCCAGCAAGGCCCACCGCCACACCCAGCCATTGCCCGCGCGTGGGGCGCTCGTTAAGCCACAGTGCGGCGATGGCCGCAGTGAGGAGCGTTTGCGCCGCCAAAATAATCGCCGCCACCCCGGCCGACATCCCCATGTACTGCGCGTAGTGCGTACCGCCAAGGTGGATCGCGTGCATGAGGAGGCCCGCTACGATAATGTGAAACCATTCGCGTCGCTGTGTGGGCCAGCGCGGCTTTAAAACCAGCAGCACCGGCAGTAAACAAACCAGGCCAAGTGCGAAGCGCAGCGCCAGAAACGTGAACGGTGCGGCATATTGAATCCCGTTCTTGGTGGCAATAAACCCCGCACCCCAAATGAGGACGAAGCTCCAGGCTAGGAAGGAGTCAGAGAGGATAGGGTGGGGTGATTTTTTTTCGGGAAACAAAGGCGTTATTTTCAATTTTCTAACATAGTTGAGATGCAAAATTTGCGGCGATTTGCACCCGTGCTTATGAGGCGAAGCGTACCTGAAACGCATACGCGCTTCAGAATCTGCCTAGCCCGGTGTTTCTGTGTACTGGTATCGGCTCAATCTTGCCACTGTTAAACTGCTGCATGAGCTCTTCTTCTCGCGCCCCCGTTATTGATGCCCTACGCGGCATCGCGCTCTTTGGCATTGTCGCGGTCAATATCCAGAGTTTTGTCGGCGGGATCGAGTCGCCGCCCTTGGGCGCGCTAACGCAGGCCAGTTCGGCGGCCGATAAGCTCACGCTCCTGCTCACGGCATTTTTGCTGGAGTACAAGTTTTATCCCATTTTTTGTTTTTGCTTTGGCTACGGTTTTGCCGTGCAATCACGGCAGTGGATTGCGCGTGGGCTTGATGCGCGGGCGCTTTTTTTGCGACGGACAAATTTCATGCTGGTGCTCGGTGTGTTGCACGGCATATTCATTTGGTTTGGCGATATTTTGTCGCGCTACGCGCTAGCAGCTTATGTATTGCGGGGGCATATTGGCAAGGGTCCCAAAAAACTTCTGGGGCTCATACGTTTTTGGCTGTTTCTCTATGGCGTGCTGGTGGTTATTTTTGCAGCACTGATGCTCGTCCACACACCAGATGCGGCTGAGCGTCAGGCTCAACTTGATGCGTCAACTATGGCCATTAACATTTACACCAATGGCACGTGGCTAGACATCACGCTGCAACGTGCCAAGGATTACGGCGTGGTTACGCTAAGCTTTTTAATGGTTTTTCCGCAGGTGATGGTGTTATTTTTTCTCGGTGCCATCACAGCTCACATGGGCTGGCTGCGTAACGTGGAGAAATCACGCGCATTTTGGTGGCGTGTGCTATTCATCAGTGCTGTAATCGGCGTGCCGGTAAATTTACTCTACACCTACAGCGCCTATTGGGTGGCGCACACGCCGCTTGGCGCATGGTTTGCGTGGCATTCTATTGCGGGCTTTCTATTGCCTTTTATGGCGGCGGCCTACGTGGCCGCCGCAGCACTAATCGCGCCATCACGGTTCGGGCGTAGGCTTATTGCGCTCTTCGCACCTGCGGGTCGGTTTGCGCTTTCAAACTATATTGCCGAATCGCTTCTTCTGAGTTTCTTGCTCTATGGCTACGGGGCAGGGTGGGGGAAAGCGATGCGACAGGCGGATTTATTTTTACTCGCCAGCGCGCTTTATATCCTGCTGCTGGTCGCGAGCCACCTCTACGCACGCACGGGGCGCGCGGGCCCGCTGGAGGCGCTATGGCGGCGTTATGTGGGTGCCAAACCAACATCATCGTAATGGCTCAAAGCCGCGCCGTTATTAGGGTTTCGACATACGCTAAGGATGCGCGGTGGCCGCTGTGATGCAAAAATGCGGATTTTCAATCAGCCCAATCACGTGCCCGAATGGGTCTTTTACGCTCGCCGTTTTAATACCGCCGCCCACGTCAAAGATGGCCTCATGCACGGTGGCACCGAGTGCGACGACACGGACTATTTCGGCTTCAATATCCGCCGTGCCCCAATAGGTGGTCACCTCGATCCCATCGGGTAACAAGCCCAACTCGTAGCCGCCCACATTGAACCTAGAAACGGCAGTTGGACGGGTGCGAGTGTGCGTTTTTTAGGCTTGCTGGCAAGGCGCGACGAGGCCGCAACCTTCACGTTGCAACGAGGAG
>JAYVGG010000004.1:0-2668 GCA_043772475.1 Burkholderiales bacterium | reverse complement strand
CCCGCAAACAAAGTGTGCCCGGTGCGGGCGCTTTGGACGCCACATGGCTTTTTGTCGGTGAAGGGCCCGGTGCTGAGGAAGATGAATCGGGTGAGCCCTTCGTAGGGCTCGCCGGTGCGCTACTCGAGCAAATGCTGGGCGCCACCGGGCTTAAACGTGGGCGCGAGGTCTACATCGCCAACGTCGTTAAGTGCCGCCCGCCGGGCAATCGCACGCCAAGCCAAAACGAGGCGGCGGCGTGCGCGCCGTTTTTAGATCGGCAGATTGCGCTGATACAGCCCAAAATCATTGTGGCGCTTGGCAAAACGGCCGTGATGCGGCTCACGGGAAGCGACGACAGTATGGCGAGCTTGCGTGGCAAAACGCTTACCTATCAAGGCATTCCCGTCATTGCCACCTACCATCCCTCATACTTGCTGCGAAATCTGACGGAAAAAATGAAGGCGTGGGAGGATTTAATGTTTGCCAAGCGGGTCTTAGCTGAGACCTTGTAAACTTGAAATTAGGCACCATATCTTGTTCGCGGCCGCGCTAGGTCGCTTTTTCTGGAGGAACTCATGCGTAAATTGTTTAGTGTTTTTGGTCTGGTCGCAGCGCTACTGCTTTCCGGCTGTGGCTATAACGATTTTCAAACCAAGGATGAAGCGGTCAAGAAATCGTGGGCGGAGGTATTAAACCAATACCAGCGTCGTGCGGATTTAATTCCCAATCTGGTGGCAACCGTGCAAGGCTACGCGACGCAGGAGAAAGAGGTTTTTCTCGGCGTAACCAACGCACGCGCCAAAGTCGGCTCGGTTAATTTGGGTGCTGATGCGCTCAATAACCCGCAAGCGATGCAAAACTTCCAAAAAGCGCAGGGTGATTTATCGTCGGCACTGTCGCGCCTATTGGTGGTTTCGGAAAACTACCCGCAATTAAAATCGGATGCGAATTTCCGCGAATTGCAATCGCAGCTTGAAGGCACCGAAAATCGCACCACGGTTGCGCGCAAAAAATTCACCGAGGCAGTCGAGGGCTACAACATCCTCGCGCGGCAATTCCCGTCGAATCTCACCGCGATGCTGTTTGGCTATTCGGTTAAGCCGCAATTCACGGTAGAAAACGAGAAAGAAATCTCGAAAGCACCGAAAGTTGATTTTGGTGCCAAGCCCGCTGAACCTGCACCGGCCAAGTAAGTAGCCATCACGTGAGCCGCACCGTGGGTGCCGCCATGGTTACGTCCCGTTCGCCCCCGTACGCGCCCCCGTACGCACCCCTGCGCGCGCTCCTGCGCGGATGGGCGTTTCTGCTTTGCGCGTGCCTCGTGGTGGCGGGTGGGGCGTTTGCGGCAGAAGGCGATATTGCGCCCGTACCGGCACTCACAAAACGCGTCACCGATCAAACCGGCAGCTTGAGTGCGGCGGAAGAAGCCAAAATTGAAGCCGACGTAAAAACCTTTGAAGCCCGAAAAGGCGCGCAGATCGCGGTGCTTATCGTTGCCACGACCCAGCCGGAAGCGATTTTTGATTATTCGTTTCGGGTGGCTGAGGCCTGGAAACTAGGCCGCAAAGGTGTGGACGATGGTGTGCTTTTTGTCGTCGCAAAAAATGATCGCAAAATGCAAATCATCACCGGCCCCGGTATTTCGGGCGTGCTCACGGATGCGATGTCAAAGCGCATCATTAGCGAAATTGTCGCGCCGAAATTTCGCGCGAATGATTTCGCCGGTGGTATCGGTGCGGGTGTCAGCAAAATCATTGGGCTTATTGATGGCGAGGCGCTACCCCCGCCCGCCGAGCGTCGGCAAGGCGCGAAAGGCGCGGGCGTTGGTATCGAAACGTTTTTGGCGATTTGTTTTTTTGCCGTCGTTGGCATCGGCCCCCTGGTTCGCGCCTTGCTGGGGCGCATCCTTGGCTCGTCTGCTATGGGTGGCGTGACGGGTGCGGCTGCCTGGTTTATTTGGGGCGGCCTCCTTGCGCCGCTTGCGATTGGCATTCCTGTTTTTCTTATCGTGCTGCTCTTTTTGGGCTCATCGGGCGGCCGTGGTGGGGGTATGGGCGGCGGGGGCTGGAGCAGCGGTGGCGGTGGATGGAGTGGCGGTGGTGGCTCATCGGACGGGGGTGGCTTTAGCGGCGGTGGCGGCAGCTTCGACGGCGGCGGCGCATCGGGGGATTGGTGATGAACTGGCTCAAGCGGTTTTTCCGGCACGTGTGGATGTCACCTCTCATTTTGCGGCAGCGGTTTCCGGCGGCTACGCTTAGCGCTATTGCGGCCGCGATTGCGCGCGGCGAGGCCACGCACAATGGCCAAGTGCGCTTCGTGATTGAGGCCGAGCTCACCACATCCCAGCTCTGGGCTGACGTGAATTCGCGCGAGCGCGCGTTCGAGATTTTTTCTCAATTCCAAGTCTGGGATACCGAAGCCAATAACGGCGTGCTGGTTTACGTTCTGCTCGCCGACCGCAAGGTTGAGATCATGGCGGATCGCGGCATACACAAGCATGTCGGCAGCGAGCGCTGGCAGGCGATTTGCCGTGAAGTCGAGCTTAATTATCGCAAGGGCGATTTTTTAGTCGGCTCCATTGCCGCCATCGACAAAATTACCACCGAGCTCGCCCACTACTACCCAGCCAAAGCCGGTCAAGCCAACGAGCAGCCTGACCACCCGGTGGTGCTGTAATGGCCCAAAC
>JAYVGG010000003.1:0-7443 GCA_043772475.1 Burkholderiales bacterium | reverse complement strand
CAGTGGGTTTTTCCACTGCACGCAGGCCGTGAAGCCAGCGTGGCGGCCACCAAAAGTTTTATCGCCCAGCTAGTCGCTGGGGCGCGCCTAGTTGCCGCGTGGGAGGAAAATGCCAGCCTCAAAGCTTCCATCGCACTGCTCCCCGAAATCTTAAACCGGGCGGCCCTGCAAGATTGGTCGCCTGCGGTGGCGGCACTCGAAAACGTAGATCGCATGTTTGTGATTGGCCGTGGCACCGGGCTTGCCGTAGCGCAGGAGGCGGCGCTTAAATTTAAGGAAACCTGCGCGATTCAAGCGGAAGCATTTTCAGGTGCCGAAATCAAGCATGGGCCAATGGCCTTGATCGAGGAGGGCTATCCGCTGCTCATTTTCGCGCCCAAGGGCCCCGCACACGCCGGGCTTCTTAATCTCGCCGACGACATGCGCCATCGCGGTGCGAACGTCTTACTTGCTGCCCCGCCAGGCACGCCAAACTGTACGCTGCCCATCGTGGACACCAGCGCGGATGATCTCGCACCGATCTCGATGATTCAGAGCTTCTACCCAATGGTCGAGGCGCTCGCTCGCCAGCGCGGTTTCGACCCAGATCGCCCACGCCACCTCTCGAAAGTCACGCGGACACACTAAGGACACGCGAGTCTCTCCTCAATGGTAAAAAGGCCTAAAGGCCACGAAATGTGCGGGTTTTCAGTTATTTCTCATTGACTTAACCAGCGTTACCCGTTAACTTATCGAATCGGCTTCAACAATGGCAAGTAACTCGTTGATGGAAAAGTATCTTTTCTATTTTTTTGGGGTCAGTATTGTTTGTGGGTTCACAGCCGGTTGCGCGTGGATTGAACCTTGGTTGACACCCGCCCCGGCGCCTGTTGCGTTGATTGAAAAAACTAGCGAGGCGCGCAAGTCCGAGGCGTTGCTGCCAACGCCGTCTGCCCCAAGCGCGTTAACAGCGGATGCGGTTTTCGCGTTGCAGTCCGCCGAGGCACAGGTCGTAGAAGCACGCAAGATGCGAACACTTTGGCCGACGGCGGTTGTGGCGCTCGACAATGCCCGCAGTGCTGCCGGAAAATTTGATAGCACTGGCACAATCACCTATGCGCGACACGTCATCGCACTTTGTGCCCTAAGTCTTGAACAACGTAGCGCGCGCAGTGTTGCACCGTAATTTCATCGAAACGTTGAAGGGGAGCACGTCATGAGATCACCAATACAATTATTTGCCATCATCGCAATGGCATTGGCAACAGCAACCGTTGCCGCACAGGTCTACAAGTGGGTCGACAAAGACGGCAAGACCCAATACACCGATACCCCACCACCGCCCAATGCAATAAAGGGTGAAGCCAAAAAATTAAACACCGGGGCCAATGCCGCCCCCGTTGCGCCGCCTGCCCCTAATGCCAAAGCCACCGCTGAAAAGGCCAAAGCCACCGACAAACGTGCCGAAGAAGAAAAATCGGCCAAGAAAGCCGAGGACGATAAAAAAACCACACAAGTCAACGCCGAGCAGTGCAGCGCCGCAAAACGCGCTATCGCTAGTTTAGAAAGTGGGCGGCCGATGGCGACAACCTCGGAGACTGGCGAACGAGCGATTTTGTCCGACGAAGAGCGCGCAAAAGACCTGACGCGCGCGCGCGCCGTGGCCGCTGAATCTTGTAAAAACTAGGTTTCACTTCGGTCGAACTGGCTCGTCTTGCATTTTCTGGTACGCTGTCAAGCTTCGTGCGTCACTCCTAACCGCTCCACTTTCGCATTTTCCCATCATGCATAGACCGAAAACAACAATACCGGCGACTGCCTATTTTTCACCGAAGCACCTCGCCCCAAGCACACTGAGCTGCTTGGTAGCACTCCTCGGTATGCCGTCGTTTGTCGATGCCGCAACCTTGAGCGAGGCATCGGTGCGCTCTTACGTGGGCGAGCCGCTTCGGGCGCGGATCAACATTGTTGCCGGTCACGATGAGGACATCGGCGGCACCTGTTTTAGCGTTATGAGCGCCAACGATCCCGCTGTCGTGAGCAAAGACTACCGGGTCACCGTCACCGACACGCGTGCCTCACGTTTCTTGGCCATCGAAGGCAACCGAGCCGAGAATGAGCCCGTCACCACGCTGCGCGTGCGTGTAGGCTGCGAAAATAGCTCGTCGGCGACACGCGAATTTTCATTACTCCTCGATGTCAGGCCGGCGGGCCGCGAGGTGCCCAGCGCCGCGCCAGCTGCTGCTGCTGCTCCCCCTCAAGTCGCGGCACCCGCAACCCCGCGTGGACAAGTTGAGCTCACCCAACTGCCAGCGGCTTCGGCTGACTCTTACTGGATGGTCCGCCCAGGCGATACGCTACGGGGAATCGCGCAGGGCATTTATCCGGGCAATCGCGGGCGGCAAGCGGCCTACATCGCGGCGATGAAAACGCAAAATCCGCAAATCGAATCGTTTCCCGATCAAGGCGGCTTGCCCGAAGGATTGCCACTTTTAATGCCGAGTTTAAAGTCGCTTTCAGGCATGGCCGCACGCGCAAGCGGCGCAGCCAGCGCGCCGGATGCGGCTGCGCCACCAGCACCACGCGCTAAGGCGCCACAAACTGCTAAGGCACCACAAACGGCGAAGGAAGCCCGCCCCATGTCCGCGAAGCCGGTACCCGCACCGGCTCCGGCTACCCTTGCGAGCGCAACCCCCGCCGAGCGCACGCCACCGGCACCGTTGAAGCCAGTGGCCCCGGCCGTTAGCAAAAATCTAGGCGAGAGTTTTCAACTTCGGCTCTCAGGCGCTGACCTTGATCTATCACGCAGCAAAAATGTCACTGAGGCCGCACGCGCAAAGTTACGCGAAAAACTAATGCTGCTCGACTCCGACGATCACGTGGCGCAACTTTTGTCGCTGCGTGACACGATGAAACAGATGGAGTCACGTTTAACGCAATTGCAGGCCAAGCTTGGGAGCGCGTCATCGCCCGAATCCGCGCCAGCGGCAAGCAGCGCACGTATGGCCGAGAAAACAGTCGCCGCACCGGTGTTGCCCCCTGCTGCCGCGATTGTTGCCGCCGCCCCGGCCATCGTGGCCGAGACAAAGCCTGCGCCACCGCCCATTCCAGCGCCCACCACCAAAGCCGCCGAGGCCAACGCCAACGCCAACGCCAACGTTGAGCCAGCGGGTGCGGCCGCCGAAAAACCAGCACCGGCGGCGGCCCCCCCAAGTCCCGCCGCCCCCGCGCGGCGTATCCCGGTCGTGAAGGCCACACAGCAAAGCGGCGTGGACGCATTTCTCGCTGACCCTGTTGGCTATCTCGGGCTCAATTCGACAGGTGGTATTGCCGCGTTGGCGGCAGCACTTGCCGCGTTACTCGGCGGGGCATTCTGGTGGCGCAAAGCACGCAGCAAGCCCTATGACCCGGGCCGCGAAAATGCGCTCATTTACGAGGCACGTAAAGAAGCCGCCACAGCGAAGCCTGGCGATGTACGCACTGAGCAGCAGCCGCAGGCGAAGTTTGACGAATGGGCTGAAGATAAATCAGCCATGGAGCAAGTGCGTGCAGCCGCCAAAGCGGCGCATGCAACACCCGAGCCTAGCGCCGCGCCGAAGGCGCGTGTACTCGAAGACACCAACAGCCTGCTCCGCAAGACGGCAGCCGCTGAGGTATTGCAGCGCGAGCAATCGAGTAGCTCGCCGCCTACCTCCGCTAACGAGTATTCGGAAACCCTGATACTCGAGCCCTTGGAAGCAAATGGCCGAAACGCGCTCGATGTGGATGTGGGCCAAGGCGCGTCGATGATGGACGTTGATCTCGGCCACGGCACGCCGGCCATGGATTTACGTCTCGACCTAGAAGAAGCCCCTAAACCCTTGCGCGGCCAACGTGTGAAATACATGCACGAGCGTTATCCAGAGCTCGCGGCCAACACCGCATCGGTCGATAACCCTTCCTCGCTCATCGACTTGGCACGCACCTACTTCCGCGAAGGCTACCGCGTTAAGGCGTGTGAATTGCTCACCTACGGTATTGAAGAGCGTCCGCAAGAGGTGCGCTTCTGGCTCGCGCAATTTGAAATTTTCCGCTTGGAAAATCTGCTGCCCGCGTTCAACACGCTCGCACAAAAATTTGAAGTGTTATTTGGCTACGATGAAGCCTGGGCCAAGGTGCAGCACGTTGGCTCGGTGCTCGACCCGGCCGATTCGCTCTACATTCGCTCGCCCGATTCGCCGCATCCCAAGGTCATGTTTGACCCGATCTCGGATAATTGGCTCAACACACCAAACGATTCTCCGGTTGAGCCGCTAAGCAGTGGCTCGGCAAATCTGTTTGGCGATGCGCTACTGACACCGCAAAATATTGAGAATATCTCGTTGCGGCTTTCGTCACTGCCGGGTAGTAAGCCTAGCTAGTTAGGCTTCAATCTTGCCCCGTATGCGCCGCCCTTTGGCGCGACGCGCGTCCTTCGGGTCGATTTTCAGCGGCAGATAAATCTCCACCCGATCCCCCTCGCGCAGCACCCACGTGCGCGGCTTCAAACGGCTCCAAACACCGCATGGGTGCTCGTGTTCCGGCAATACGAGCCCTAACGAACGCGCCGCCTGAATCGCATCTGCAATCGTCGCACCGGCGGGCAGCGTCAACGCGGTTTCGCCAAGCGGCACCGCACCCATCACACAGATCGTGACGCGCATCCTAGGCGGCCCCGGCCAGCGCGTCCGCGCGCGCAACAAACCGATCCACGAGCGTGTCGACAATCATGCCAAAGACGGGGCCAATCGCTTTTTCCAAAATCGCATTCGTAAACGTATAGTGAAGCGCAAACTCAACCTTGCAGCCGGCCTCTGAGAGCGCATGGAAGCGCCAGTGGCCTGAAAAATCTTGGAACGGCCCATTGAGTAACGTAAGTCGCATCCACTCGCCGCCTTCTTTGGCATTTTCAGTCGTAAACGATTGCGCCACGCCGGCGTAGCGAATGGCGATGGTGGCACGCGTAATTGCCGAATCCCGAAGCAGCACCTGCCCACCCGCGCACCAAGGCAGAAATTGTGGGTACTGCTCGACGGCATCCACCAATTGAAACATAGTGGATGCGGGGTGCATGACGAGAACCGATTTTTGAACGCGCGGCATAGCGGGGCTTGATCAGCGGGAGTAAGGAGGAGCGGCAATTTTAGCCCTGCGGCGCCGCCAGTGCGTGCGCTACAATCGCAGACTAAATTTAAGCATGGTCAAACGAAGGTACCTGCATGAGCATTGTTGAAAACAGAAAAGCGTTTTTTGATTTTTTTATCGAAGAGCGCTTCGAGGCCGGGCTCGTGCTTGAGGGCTGGGAAGCGAAAGCCGTGCGTGCCGGACGCGCGCAACTTAAAGAAGGCTACGTGGTACTGCAAAACGGCGCGTTTTATTTGATCGGCGCGCATATCTCGGCGCTCGCTTCCGCTTCCACACACGTCAACCCCGACCCGGTTCGCACGCGCAAACTACTGTTGAACGAATCTGAAATCGACAAGCTGATCGGCAAGGTTGAGCAAAAAGGCTACACCGTGGTGCCGCTGAATTTGCATTACAGCAAGGGCTTAATCAAGCTCGAAATCGGCGTGGCCAAAGGTAAAAAGCAATACGACAAACGCGATGCCGAAAAAGAAAAAGATGCGAAACGCGAGCAGCAACAGGCGATGAAAAAAATGATTTAGTGGCACCTGTTTTTTCGCCTAAATAGCGCCCAAACGCTATATCTGGCGCGGTGTTTGGGGATTTATTGCAAGTCCGCTACGCCGGAAATACCCCGGTCGAAAGATACCGATCCCCGCGATCGCAAGCGATGTGAACAATGACCGCGTTCTTCACTTCTTTGGCCACGCGCAGTGCGGCCACCAATCCCCCGCCCGACGAAATCCCAGCACAGATGCCCTCTTCGGCCGCAAATCGCCGCGTCATTTCTTCGCTTTCTTCTTGCGTGACTTCGATGATGCGATCAACGCGCGGGCGTTCAAAAATTTTCGGCAAATACGCTTCCGGCCATTTGCGAATGCCGGGCACGTTCGAGCCATCCGCCGGATGCACGCCGATTATCTGAATCGCCGGATTCATTTCTTTTAAGTAGCGCGAGACCCCCATGATGGTGCCGGTAGTGCCCATGGTGGCGATAAAGTGCGTCACCTTCCCGCCGGTGTCACGCCAGATTTCGGGGCCCGTGCCGAGGTAATGCGCGAGCGGATTATCCGGGTTGGCGAATTGGTCAAGAATCATCCCACCGCGCTCTTTTTGTAGTGCAATCGCCGTGTCCCTAGCACCCTCCATGCCAATCGCTTTGGGCGTGAGTACCAGCTCAGCCCCGTAGGCACGCATACTTTGGCGGCGCTCAATCGAGAGATGTTCCGGCATCACCAGCACCATCTTGTAGCCACGAATGGCAGCCGCCATTGCAAGCGCAATACCGGTGTTGCCTGACGTGGCTTCAATCAAGGTGTCACCGGGCTTAATATCGCCACGCACTTCTGCGCGCGCAATCATCGACATCGCCGGGCGGTCTTTCACCGAGCCTGCCGGATTATTGCCTTCGAGTTTGGCAAGCAGCACGTTGCTAGGGTCTACACCCGCGCGCGCCGGGATGCGCTGCAATTGGGCGAGCGGGGTATTGCCAATGAGGGCTTCAATCGTATTCATAAATTAGCGAAATCTTTTTTCAAGGTGATCGGTGAGGGATGCCATAAAACTACGCACAAACCCGCGTAGATAGGCGTTCTTGCGATAGGCAAGCTTGGTGACGCGCTCAGGAAATAAGCGTGATGCTGGCATTACCGCGAGATCAGCATCAAGGCTATCAAGCGCAATACTGGCAATGATACCGATGCCCAAGCCCTCGCGAACGTAGGTCTTGATGACATCGGTGTCAATGGCGGTAAGCACAATATCGGTCTCTAATTTCGCCGCCGCAAAAGTTTCATCGAGGGCGGAGCGCCCCGAAAAAGCGGCATCGTAGGTGACGATAGGGTACCGAGCAATTTTAGCGAGTGTCAGTTTTTTTTCAGCCGCCAACGGGTGCGCGCGCGGCGCGATCACGCAGTGGTGCCAGCGATAAAGCGGCTGGGTAACAAGCTCGGGATAGCGGTCTAGCGTTTCGGTGGCAATCGCGATATCGGCGTCGCCCTGAATCACCATCTCGGCTAACTCACGCGGTGCGCCTTGGCGTAGCGATAGGCGTACATCGGGGTAGGCTTTCACAAATTGCTTCACCACACCGGGTAGCGCATAGCGGGCCTGCATGTGCGTGGCCGCAATGGTGAGCGTGCCACGGTTCGCTTCCGCGTAGTCGTGCCCGACGCGCTTCAGGTTTTCCACCTCGCCCAACATGCGCTCGCAAATCGCGAGCACCGCTTCCCCAGCGGGTGTCAGGGCAGTTAAGCGCTTACCTTGGCGGACAAAAATATCGGTACCGAGCTCGGCCTCGAGCTCACGCACCTGCCGCGACAC
>JAYVGG010000002.1:0-3913 GCA_043772475.1 Burkholderiales bacterium | reverse complement strand
GATGGCGCGGTGACGCTCTCTAAAATTGCCGCCAACGGCTGTGTTACCGGGCAAACATTGCAATTTAATGGCGCAACCTGGACGTGTAGTACCGCCGTAGGCCCACAGGGGCCCACGGGCGCGACCGGGCCGATTGGTTTGTCGGGTCCTGCTGGTGTCACAGGGCCAGTCGGGTTGACCGGCCCTGTGGGTGCGACGGGACCAATAGGTGCAACCGGATCAATAGGCCCAATTGGTGCAACGGGACCAATAGGCCCAATTGGTGCGACCGGAATAACGGGCGCAACCGGTCCCATTGGTATCACCGGCGCGACGGGGGCAATCGGGGCAACAGGGCCGATTGGCGTGACGGGTGCGGTTGGCCCAATCGGGCCTATCGGGCCGACGGGTGTAACGGGTGCGACAGGTGCCATCGGTGTTACGGGCGCAACGGGAGCAATCGGTTTGACTGGAGCAACGGGCTTGACAGGAGCAATCGGACCGGCTGGTGCCGCCGGTGCGACGGGTCCTATCGGGGTAACGGGCGCAACTGGCGCAACCGGTTTGACTGGGGCAACGGGTTTGACCGGAGCAATCGGACCGGCTGGTGCCGCCGGTGCGACGGGGCCTATCGGTCTCATCGGTATCACGGGCGCAACTGGCGCAACCGGTTTGACTGGGGCAACGGGCTTGACTGGAGCAATCGGACCGTCTGGTGCCACCGGTGCGACGGGGCCTATCGGGGTAACGGGCGCAACGGGCGCAACCGGTTTGACTGGGGCAACGGGTTTGACAGGAGCAATCGGGCCGGCTGGTGCCGCCGGTGCGATGGGTCCTATCGGGGTAACGGGCGCAACTGGCGCAACCGGTTTGACCGGGGCAACGGGTTTGACAGGAGCAATCGGGCCGGCTGGTGCCGCCGGTGCGACGGGGCCTACCGGTGCAACAGGAGCAACAGGGGCAACAGGAGCCGCCGGACCCGGTCAAATATTTGTGGGACGATTTAACAACCCATTAACGCTGACGGGAACCGGCCCCGTGAGCGGCAATGTTGTGGGGTCAGTGGCGTTCTACGCTAACCAAGCCACGAGCATGCCTGCTGCTTGCACCTTCAAGGCCATGTATGTTAACGGCACCATCACCGCAGCCGCAGCTGCAAACACCGTGACGCTCACGATGTTCAAGAACGGTGTGGCGACAACTATGTCCACATCTATCTCGGTTACCACACTTAACGTGACGGTCTCCAGCAGCACCACAGCAAACCCCTTTTCCGTGGTGGCCGGCGATACGGTGGCGATAGGCATTTCACAAACCAATGCTACGCCCACTGTTAACACCAATGTAACCACGCTTTGCCAGTAGGTAGAGGAGAGAAAGAGGCCCGACGGTGACGGCGATGCGCGTACATTTTGTGCTCAACACAAAAGCCGCTGGCGGCACCGGGCAGGTTTTTGGTGCGCGGCGGGGGCTGGCCAGCTTATTGATGGCGCGCTTTGAAGCGCCGTATTGCGCGATGGTCGGCTCGTTACGGTCAGCCCACGGGGCGCACGCCAAACGCAAAAATGCTCGGAAAGGGTCTCCCATGCTAGCGTTTAACCAAAAGCCACCTCTGCGATCCAGCGCACCCGCGAAACCTCTGCCGCGCGGCCTAGGGTCACCCACGCGCACGCCGCGCGCTGATCAAAAACCGGGAACTTTAATGAGAAATCTATTCGGCACAGCTCTTACGACGTGGCTCTTGGCGCTTCTGCTTGTGGGCTCGTCGGCATTCGCGGCGCCCTCGTCCAGCGCCAACTTTAACCAACCGGTTAGCATCATTAATTCCGGCATCGGCAATATGGGTTCAGCCAACTTCACCGCCAGATCCTCGGTCGGCGATGGCTTCAATATGGTCAACGGCAGCAGTGCCAATTTCACCAATAAGCCCGGTTTTCAGCCGAGTGCGCTGCTAGTCTTCGTTCCGCCATCCACGCAAACGCTGACCTTCAATCCACCGGCAAGCGTACCGTTTGCCACCGCCCCGTTTGCACTCAGCGCCACCGCATCGAGCGGGCTCGCGGTCACCTTCGCCACCACCACCCCCGCAACCTGCACGGTGAATGCGGCGCTGGTCACGATCGTGGCGGCCGGCACCTGCAGCGTGACGGCCACACAAGCCGGCAATGCCAATTACCAATCGGTAACGGTTACCCGCACTATCAACATCGCCAATGGTGCCACGCTAAGCGCAACGCCATCCACGCCGACCTTCGGCCAAATCATGACACTCACCTTCACCCCAGCGGGGACTAACCCCACGGGCACGGTCAGCTTTATCAATGCGCTCACGGGGGCTGCCATCCCCGGCTGTAGCAGTGTGCCGGTCGTCAATGGCGCGGCGACCTGCCTACTACCGAGCAGCTTTAACACGGTCAGCTCGTTGCAGATTTCGGCAAGCTACAGTGGGGATGCCGTTAACCCGCCTGCGAGCGTATTTTTCGCACCTGCCACGGTGCAAGCCGATGCGGCGGTATTGACTACCTCAAGTGACCCGGTGAATGCGGTACGTGCGGGGAGCCAAGTCATCGTCACGGCACTCGTGCGTATGCGTAACCCAGTCGGTAGCGTCAGCTTCTACCCGGAAAATTTCTCGACAGCACCGGGTGCGGCCAACCCAGTAGCACTCCCCGGTTGTGATGCTGTGCCGATCACCATGCTGCCCAACGCGACCGACTCGGCCATTGCCAAATGCGCTCTCACCGCCCCACTATCGGGCAACACGCGGGTCGTCGCCTTCTACCGCTATCCAGCAGGCCATCTCTCAAACCGCGTCTTTGAGTTGGAATTTCAGCCCATCGCCACCCTTGACAATCTGCCCGCCAATTACACCGATATGTGGTGGGGTGGCATTGCACAAAACGGCTGGGGTGTATCCATCACGCAGCACGGTGCAATTCAGTTCAATGTCGTCTTCGCCTACGATAACGCGGGCAAGCCGACTTGGTACGTGATGCCCGGCTGTGTTTGGAATGCCAATAATACGGTCTGCACCGGTTCGCTCTACTACCCAAGCGGCAGCCCATTCGCCGCTTACGATGTCAATCGCTTTGCCGCCAACGCACCCGTGGGTACGGTGAGCTTCACCTACAAAACCGCTGGCACCGCAACCATGGCTTACACCATCAATGGCATCAGCGGCACCAAGGAGATTGAGCGGCAACTATTCGCCAACCCGACCACGCAGCCCACGCTGCAAGTCAACGACATCTGGTGGAATGGCGTAGCCGAAAACGGCTGGGGCATCAACATCACCCAGCAGGGGCGGCAATTGTTTCCCGTCTGGTACACCTACGATGCGTTAGGCAAGCCCACGTTCTACGCGATTCCCGGTGGCACGTGGAATGGCTTAGTCTTCACCGGCGACATCTACACCACTATCTCCTCACCATGGCTCGGCGTGCCCTATGACGCGAGCAAGTTTGTGGCCACCAAGGTGGGCACGATGGTGATCGACTATCGCGATGCCAACACCGCGACCATGACCTACACCATCGGTGACGTGACGCAGACGAAGCTGATTGTGCGGCAGCCGTATTAGGGGATCGAGTGATCGATCCCGCCTTATTACCTGCGGGATCGTTTCGAGATTGGCGGCAATGGCCCCAATACCACCACCTTGAAGGCGCTGGTGTCGCAAGTGAACTACCGCAACACGCCAGCCGAAGGGTGGAAGATTCAGGTGGCGCAGGCCGAGGTGGCCGCCAAGTAGTGTCGTGCTTACGCGCGTTGGGAACTTATCTATTTTGTTTTTGCGCGACGTACCGATCCCCCATCGCCCACGATCAATCGCGCATTTTATGGCGCGGGCGGCGTAGGGTCGAAGCCAGGCTCACGCGACGTGGTCTAACATGAGTTGCAGGCTGGCTGCCCCGCGAAAAACATTGATAGATGG
>JAYVGG010000001.1:0-11715 GCA_043772475.1 Burkholderiales bacterium | reverse complement strand
GTGATTTCGGCGCGCGATGGTGACACCGCTATCCCGCCTGACACCGCACGGCAGTGGGCCGAAACCCTAAACTGCACGGTACGCGCGCAAACGGCACGGCAAGCGACGCTACCCACGCGTGGGGTTAATTTACGCACTGCAAGCTTTGCGCCCACATCCTCTCGCAGCGCCTTAACGCGGCGCATCAAGCCAGCGCTGGCACTGGCGGCATTACTAGCACTCACCCACGCGGCGTTTGTATTTTATGAGTGGCGTAGCCTCGTAGCCCAGCGCACAGAGCTCGCGGCAACAATGACGCAACTCTTCAAATCTAGCTTTCCGAATGCCACCGCGATTGTCGATCCACCGCTCCAGCTCGCGCGCAATCTTGAGACACTCAAACGCGAGCGCGGCGTAAGCGCTAATGACCCTGTGCGTGCAGTGCTCAGCCAATTGGCTGGCCTGCGTGAAGTGGCACCGTTCGAGATTCGTGCGCTCGATGTTGCGGCCAATCCCCCTACCGCCACCTTGCAAGGCACCGTACCCAATGAGGCGGCCAAAAAGGCGCTCATTGCAGCCGCCACAAAAATCCCAAACGCCGCGCTCAGCTTTGATCTCAAGCCAGTCGCGACAGAAAAAAATATTCGCTTTTCGCTCACCATGCCGGTGGTGCCATGACACTAAGCACAGTGTTGGCGTCCCTCGATTCGCGCTGGCGGAAGCTAAGCACGCCCGCGCAGCGCGTGCTGCTCGCTACACTCACCTTCGGGTGCGCCCTCGTGCTGCTGGTGTATGCGTGGCTTCCCGCGCAACGCGGCCGCGCTGCGCTTGGGGTCGCGCTCCCGCTCATGCGTGCCGAGCTCGCCACCATGGAAGCGCAAGCAACCGAGATTAAGGCAATGGGCAGTGTGCCGCTTGCCGCCACGGCTGCCAGCGTTCAAGCCCGGCCGACTCCGGCAAATGCGGCGAGCGTGGCGAGCCTACAAGCGCACTTTGGCGCGCGGGCCACGGTCACGCCGCGCGCACCGGGGGCTTTCACCATTAGCCACCTAAGCACGCCCTACGCGGCGTGGCTCGATGCACTCGATCTTGCGCTGGCCCGCTACGGGCTCTCGATTATCGAATTAAAAATCGAGCCGCTTGATGGCGGCAAGAGCGTTCGAACCACGGTGACAGTGACCCCCACCGCCACGCCGAAACCCCAATAACCACGCGGGGTTCCAGCGTTTGCGTTAAGCAACGCCGCCGATCCTTAATCGGCCGTAATGCCAGTTGCGGCGACGACTTTTTTCCACTTCGCAAGCTCGCTCGCCACACGCGCTTTGAATTGCGCGGGCGTGCTGCTCACCACATCGGCACCCTGCTCGGCCATTTTTGCGACGAGCTCTTTGGAGGCCAGCACTTTGTTGAGATCGGTATTGAGCCGATCAATCACGTCCTTCGGTGTTTTGGCGGGTGCGAAAAGCCCGTACCATTGCGTGACATCGACATCAATGCCCTGCTCGGTGAGCGTGGGCACGTCTGGCATGTTTGGCACGCGCTTAGGGCCTGCAATACCAAGCGCCACGACCTTGCCCGCCTTCACCTGCGGCGAGCCCGCGAAGAGGCTTGGGAACATCACCTGCGTGGTGCCGGCGATGGTATCCATCATCGCGGGCGCCGCTCCCTTGTAAGCAATGTGGGTCATCACCGTGGATGTCGACATTTTGAAAAGCTCGGCGGCAAGATGCGGGGCCGTGCCATTACCGGCTGAGGCGTAGCTAAAACTATCGGGCTTGGCTTTCAGAAGGGCAACCAGCGCTTTCGCGTTCGTCACCTTTACGCTCGGGTGAACCACCATCAGCGTGGGTGACTCCGAGACCAAGCCGACCGGCTCAAAATCGTTCACCGGGTCATAGCGCAGCTTTTGCAGCACGGGGTTAATCGCGTGGGTGGCCGTGTAGCCAAAGAGCAGCGTGTGGCCATCGGCTGGCGCGCGTGCCACGTACTCGCTCGCAATGGCACCCGAGGCACCGGCTTTATTTTCAACAATCACCGCACTGCCCATCACGGTGGCCAAGCGCTGCGCGACTAAACGCGCCATCGCATCGTTGCCACCACCGGCGGCCACGGGGACAACAATCGTGATTGTTTTGGTCGGGAACGCCGCCGCGACGCCCGCGAACGTAAATGCTGCGACGCTTAGAATGGATTGTGCCAATTTCATGTTGATGCTCCTGTTGAAATAAATAATTCGCCCGACATTATTTTGCGTGCCGTGCGGACAAGCGACACATGTTTAACGACAAGGGCTGCATTCTCGATTACGCAATCAAGCTCGAGCTCAATCTTGCCCGCCGGGTGGCACACCGCAAGCCGATGCGCGCCCGCACCAAGCCGCTCGGAGAGACGATGCGCGACCGTGCCCTCGGTGAAGTACGCGGTGGCGACCGAGACCGCACCCGTCACCGCGTGCGAGGTGTGGCAGGCGAGTGGTGTGAAGTAGCGCGAGGTGATGGACTGTGCGCTTTTGCTATGGCTTAAAATTGCGGGCTTCGGAATCACCATCTCGCTCACATCCCCAAGCCCCATCAGGAGCCCCGCTTTGCGGCGGATGATTTCAAGCCGCGCCATCATCGGCAGATTCGCGTCAAGCTCGGCGGGGGTTTCATCGCCGCGCAATCCCAGATCGGGCGCGTGAATTAGCATCACGGCCATTGCACCCGCGAAGCACGTGACCGCAACACCGTCGATCACGTCAATCGCGTGGCCGGTGGGGAGTAAATTTTTGCTCGTATCATCCAGAAAGCGCAGTAACACCGGTGCTGCTTTACCCGCTACGCCATCAATCTCGGTGTCACCCTCGTAGGTGATTTTTCCCCCCGGCGTTTGCACGATCACATCAATCATCGAATCCGTGTTCACGTTGTAAACCCGCGCCGTGGTGGTGCCGATGGCGGCTTTGATAATGCCCTGCTCTATCGCAAACGGCACCGTGCCCGATAGCATATTGCCGCAGTTGGGTTTGTAATCGACGCGACCGGCATCAACTGAAACTTGCGCGAATAAATAGTCAATATCGCAGCCCGCGCGTGAGGATTTATTGACGATGGCGACTTTGCTGGTGAGGCTATTGCCGCCGCCGAGTCCATCGACTTGGAGAAGATGCGGGGAGCCCATGGCGGCGATTAAAACCTGATCGCGCCAGGGCCCAGCGGGCGGTAGCCAGTCTGCGAGAAAGTAAGGCCCGCGCGAGGTGCCGCCGCGCATGAGTACACAGGGGATGGAAGTTGTCATTGGGTGTCAAATCGTAGCAATTGATGATCGAGTTGCGAAGTGTGATTCGCGCAGGGCACTTCCTCCTTTGTAAAGGAGGATTGAGGAGGATTTTCGGACGTTGGTGAATCGCGAGCTCCGCTAAATCCCTCTCAATCTCCCTTTTACAAAGGGAGAAGTAGCATACGACGTTCGACATAAAAATACTGCCTGCATCATCATAACCTCTCGCACCCGCTTCACAGCGTAGCACGCTGAAAATCAGCACAATTTCATCACCAGCAATGCTCGGAAAAAACCAAAAAGCCCCGCCCCTATTGGGCTTTGGGCATTTCTCGTCGAATTTGCACAGGCCACCGCTATAATCACATCACCTCTTTGCCGACCTTTCCATGCGCGCACTTTTGGCCTTTTCCAACTTCATCGATGCCATCAACGAGCGCATCGGCAAGCTCGCGAGCGCAGCACTCATCATTGCCGTACTCATCACCGCCGCCACCGCCATGGTGCGCTACGCGTATGACCATAGCTCAAACGCGTTCCTCGAAATCCAATGGTATTTATTCGCCGCCGTCGTGATGCTCGGTGCCGCCGCCACGTTTCGGCGTAACGAGCATGTGCGTGTGGACATTCTTTACACCCGGCTTTCCCCGCGCGGAAAATTGTGGCTTGATTTGGTCGGCACGCTCGTCTTCATGCTGCCGGTGTGCATTGCTTTCGCGTATCTTTCGTGGCCGATTTTTGTCACGGCGTGGCGCGGTGGCGAGGTATCGTCGAACGCGGGTGGGCTTACGCGGTGGCCATTTACGCTACTGGTGCCGGTGGGGTTTACGCTGCTGGTTTTGCAGGGCGTTTCTGAAACCATCAAGCGCATCGCGGCTCTCGTCGATGCCGCCCCCATCGAGCGTGACTACGAAAGACCGTTGCAGTGAGTGTGCTTCAGTGATCGCGCTCGAGCTGATGCCGCCGCTGATGTTTGCGGCACTGCTTTTATTTATGGTGATTGGCTATCCGGTTGCCTTTACTTTAGCGGCGCTCGGTCTTGTTTGCGGCGCAATTGCGATTCACGCGGGCTACTTCCCGGCCTCATTTTTGCAGGCGATTCCGCATCGCGTATTGAGCATTTTATCCAACGAAGTTTTACTCGCGATTCCCTTATTCACCTTTATGGGCGCGGTTCTTGAGCGATGTGGGCTCGCTGAAGACATGCTGGATTCGATGGGCCAACTCTTCGGCGGCGTGCGCGGCGGGCTCGGCTACTCGGTGATTTTGGTGGGCTTTATTTTGGGCGCCATCACCGGCACGGTAGCCGCACAAGTGATCGCGATGGCGATGATCTCGCTCCCCGTGATGATGCGCTACGGCTACAACATGAAATACGCCACCGGCGTGCTGGCCGCATCGGGCACGATCACGCAATTAGTCCCGCCGTCTCTCGTGCTGGTGGTGCTGGCAGACCAGCTCGGCAAATCGGTGGGCGATATGTATCTAGGCGCATGGGGGCCATCGCTCATCCAAATTTTACTGTTCATGCTCTACACGTTTTTGCTTTCCATCATCAAGCCCGATTGGCTGCCCGCCCTGCCCGCAGCCGCTCGCACGCTCACAGGCTGGGCACTGTGGAAAAAATGTTTGTGGGGAATCATTCCGTGTGCGGTGTTGATTTTTTTGGTACTGGGCACCTTGCTGATCGGCCTCGCTTCACCCACAGAGGGCGGCGCGATGGGGGCGATCGGTGCGGTGGTGCTCGCGGTGATTCGTCATGCGGAAGTTGGTGCGCGCAGTAAACGCGTGTTCTGGATTGGCGTTTCGGCCAGCGGAGTGGCTGCCATCATCGGCATCTTCGCCTTCAAGTCCTTAGCCTTCACACTCGCGATCAGCGTCACCTACGTGGCCGTCGCGTGGATGTGTGTGCGCGCCGCTGTGATCCCCGAGCTTCGCCTGTGGCTTCGCGCGGCGGGGGAATCCACCACGCGCTTAACAGCGATGGTGATTTTTATTCTCATCGGCTCATCGTGCTTTACGGTGGTATTTCAGGGTGTAAACGGTGGCCCATGGCTCGAACATTTGCTGACCAATATCCCCGGCGGCGTATGGGGGTTTTTGATTTTCGTGAACCTATTTATTTTCTTCATCGCCTTCTTTTTAGATTTTTTCGAGATCGCCTTCATCATCGTGCCGCTGTTAGCGCCCATCGCAAAAGTGATCCTCACGCCCGTGGTCGGCGAAGATGCCGCGCTGATTTGGTTCGGCGTGATGCTGTGTGTGAATCTGCAAACGTCCTTCATGCACCCGCCGTTCGGCTTTGCGCTGTTCTACTTGCGCGGGGTGGCACCGAAGGAAATTAAGAGCAGCGATATTTACTGGGGGGCCTTGCCGTGGGTGGGCTTGCAGCTCATTCTCGTGGTGTTGGTGATGGCGTTTCCGCAGCAGGTGACGATGTTTCTCGATAAGCCTACGGTGGTGGATATGAGTAAGGTGAAGGTGGAGCTTGAATCCGACAAGGCGGACGAGAAAAAAGACGAGAGCGCGAATGAGGATTTGATGAAAGATTTGGGGGCAAAGAAATAGTATTTCAATTTTCCCCGAGCGCTGAAGGCACCACGAAACCCAAGCTTGGGCAGGGGTTTTCACATTCGCGAACGCGGCACCCACCCTTCGTGAGGCGAACGCCGCGGAACCAAGTTTTATACCGCCGGCACCGGCCTTACCGACCCTCTATACCCTACCGCCAATATCACCAAAGCCCAATGGTGACGGGGACTTTGAGCAGCGCCACGCAACCTAAAAAAGGATAGAATGCACTCCTGAAATTCGTAAAGGAACGCGCCATGAAGGTGACTTGGAATTTACCCGACGACATCGCGCAGCGCGCGCAAGACGCGGGGCTGCTCACACAAACGGCGATAGAAAAACTTCTAGAAGCCGAGATCCGCCGTACAGCGGGGCGAAGCTTACTCACCATGGCCGAGCGGCTACATGCAGCCGGGATTACACCCCTATCCGCCGAAGCACTCGACGATCTCATCCACGCCAGCCGCGCCGATAGAAAGCGCCACAGTGCGGGTGGTGCTTGATACCAATATCGTTGTTTCAGCGCTGGTGTGGGGCGGCGTGCCCTATCGCTTGCTACAGCTCGCGCAGGCAGGCGAAATAGACCTCGTCGCCTCGCCATGGCTCATCGCTGAGCTTGCGGATGTTTTAGGGCGCACACATCTGGCGGCGCGTCTCAGCGCGCAAGGCGTTTCGTCAGCGGCGCTTGTTTCTGGCTATCAATCATTCGTACAAATCACTAGGCCAGACACCGTGCCACCCGTCATCGCCGATGATCCTGATGATGATCATGTCTTGGCGTGCGCGATTAGCGGGCGCGCCGATCTCATTGTTTCTGGGGATAAACATTTACTAGGCCTCGGCGGCGTATATCAGTCCATACCAATCATGAAGGCTGGTGCCGCCGTGAGCTTGATTGAAGGCGCGGGGCTTGGAAAACGGCTGCAGTAGCAACAAATTGTCATTGCGTCGAACGACGCAATCCAGTGACGTTCGTTGCAATAGGCGCTGCCTCTTGCTCGCAAAAAAATAAAAATCTTGTCATCCCGAGCGTAGCCTAGGGATCTGCTTTTCGTGGTGAGTCACCCTTGATTATTCATTGCGCGACATGCAAGGGCTGCCGTAAAAAATATGCGACGCAGCTCGCACGGAAAAAGCAGATCCCTCGGCTGCGCTCGGGATGACAGGGGGAACTAGGTGGTGCGGATTGCTTCGCTCGGGATGACAGGTGAATAATTGGCGCTAGGAATTTTTCCGGTGACGCACGCACGACCGCCGCTGGATCCCCGGTCAAGCCGGGGATGACAGGCTGGGTTGGTGGTGGAACATAAGCATTGGCGCGGAGTTTGGCGGGGTCGCCCATCACGGCTCGAACTGCGGCGACAGCCACGAGCAGAAACCAACCCAAAAATTGTCATTGCGTCGAACGACGCAATCCAGTGACGTTCGTTGCAATAGGTGCTGTCTCTTGCTCGCAAAAAATAAAAATCTTGCCATCCCGAGTGTAGCCGAGGGATCTGCTTTTCGTGGTGAGTCACCCGTGATTATTCATTGCGCGACATGCAAGGGCTGCCGTAAAAAATATGCGACGCGGCTCGCACGGAAAAAGCAGATCCCTCGGCTGCGCTCGGGATGACTGGTGGGGGGGCTAGGCGAGGGGGTTCAAGCCTCTAAAGGGTGCAACGCGCACGCGGATTTGCAACATTCACCAACATGTAAAAGTGCAAAACACCAACTACAGCGCGGGTTTTGGCGCGATTAGCTTTATGGTATTCCGTATCCGCGTGTGCGGTGCGGACCGGATCTACGCCGTGCAATGCAGCAACACAACAACACCGTTGCGTTTTCAGCAATTTGCCGTTATATTTATGGCATATTGCTTAATCGAGGTGTTCCATGCAAGCATCCAAGCCCAACGCAACGACAGAGAAACCCGCCAAACCCCGCGCCAAATCTGGCGTTAAGGGCACTTACGCGTATCCAACCGAGCCCATGCCGGCGACGGTTTTACGCGTGGAGCAATCTGTGCCGGCCTACGCAGCAGAAGCCCCGCGCTCGATTCACGAGCGTGTGATATTTTCCGGCCTGCTGGTTAAGCGCGAGCCGGCCAATGACTTGGATGTGGTCAATTGGGTTCACAACCGGCTTTCGATGAAGGTGGTGGATCGGCTTCTCGCCGAGGGCATTAGCAAGCTAGAAATTGCGCTGGTGGCACCGCAGCGCACGCTGGCTCACCGACGCGCCAATGGTGAGGCCTTAACGATTGAAGAATCAGATCGTGCGGTGCGTTTGGCGCGCGTGATTGCTCAGGCTGAGACCGTATTTGGCAGCAAGGAAAAAGGCATGGCGTGGCTTCGCCAATCGTTGAAGCGCTTTGAGGGTCGCACGCCGCTTGAGATGCTCGTCTCCGATGTGGGCAGCCGCATGGTCGAAGAAGCGCTCGTGCAGATCGACGAAGGTTTTTTTGCGTGATTTTGTGGCGGATTAGTAATTACGCTGATCTATCCGGCCTTGGGGGGTTGCGCGCGGCGGCGCGCTGGCACAGTGCGGGGGCACCGATTGTGTACACGGCGAGCTCACCGGCATCCGCCCTGCTGGAGGTGCTAGTGCATTTGGAGCTCCATGACCCACTCGACATGCCCAGCCACTACCAGCTTCTAAAACTCGATGTGCCAGATAGTGTGAGCATCTCTGCAATCGATGAGCGTAGCCTAGACGCAAACTGGCGCACGAACGTTTTTGCGACGCGTGCGATGGGCGATAAATGGTTGCGCGCGCAATCGTCTGCTCTACTCGCGGTACCAAGTGCGATTGTTCCTGATACCAATAACACTCTCTTAAACCCACAGCATCGCGATACGAAGAAAATTAAAATTGTCGGTCACGGAAGCTTTCCGTTTGATTTTCGGCTGTTCAAGTAAGCGCTGCGTAGTTACTCCATTTTCGACATAAAGGCCAGCATGTTCTCCGCCACATTTATTTTGAGAAAAGACAAGTCGACGAAGAGTTTCACGGGCTCGATACGGGCGTATGGTGATGGCGCGCTTTCGCATCCTGCGGCTTCGTTTGTGAATAGTTAGCGCGGTATCGCGCAATGATTCGTTACGACCAGTAGCACTTCACGCCTAATAATTTCAGCGCCGCATCGTTGCTGACGAGCAGCGCACTTTCGATCTCTGCTTGCGCTGCCAACATCCGGTCGAATGGGTCGCGGTGTGCTGATGCGTAGGCACCCGCGTGTAGCGAGTGCTGGTACGAAATCGCAAGGTGCCCGAAGCCATCACTCACCACGAGATCATTGAACTCCCGCACCGCACGTTGGGCCCCCGGCAGTTTGCCAATGCGGTGTTTCGTCGCAATTTCCCATGCGCTCGCCGCACTCACGAGCACCACGTTGGCCTCATCCGTCAGCGCTTTTTTTACCCGTTTTGATAAGCGCGCATCGTCATCCCACCACCAAAGCAGCGCGTGGGTATCCAGTAGGAGTTTCAACGCCCTTCCCACGCATCGAGCTCGGCATCAGGAAGCGGCTCAAAGAAAAGTGAATCGTCGATAAGGCCCTTGAGCCTGCCCGCTTGTCGCTTGGGCGTAGCTTCAGCGAGCGGCACCATGCGCGCATAGGGCTTCCCCGCTTTGGCAAGGATAATTTCCTTGCCCGCGTGCGCCTCTTCAAGAAATTTTGAAAAGTGTGTTTTTGCTTCGTGTACGTTGACGGTTGTAGACATAGTTTTGGCCTCCTGAGTCAGGCGAAATTATGACTTAGTCCACTAGCTTAGTCAATACAAGCTACCCCCTCCTGCGCGACATACGCGTTACGCCGCTGGGTCCCGGGTCAAGCCCGGGACGACATTATTTTTGGTGATGTAACCAATCAAAACACCGCGCCCCTATTAGACTTCCAAGCATTTCAGCAAACAAAAAAGCCCGCAATCACGCGGGCTTTTTCGGTTCATAACGAGCCTACTTTTTCTTTCCCGCATCAATCTTCTCCACCCCCGTCATGAACGAATCAAAATTCTGCTCGGCCACGCGCGCCCACAAAATTTGATCGTCGCGAAACGCTTTCCACGCTTTGAACACCTTGGCAAATTTTGGGTTTTTGGCGGCTTCTTCGTCGTACACCTCCACCGCCGCCTTGTAGGATGCCGTCATGATTTCTTTGCTAAAGGCTTTTAATTGCACTTTTTGTGCGACGAGGCGTTTCAATGCGGGTGGATTGAGCGCATCGTATTTGGCGAGCATCCAGCCGTTCGCTTCCGCGCAGGCGGCTTCCAAAATCGCTTTGTATTCTGGCGGCAGCGCTTCCCATTGTTTGATGTTTACAAACAAATCTAGCTCAGGCCCGCCCTCCCACCAGCCCGGGTAGTAGTAAAACTTGGCGACTTTATGAAAGCCTAATTTTTCATCGTCATAGGGCCCCACCCACTCGGCGGCATCGATCACGCCTTTTTCGAGGCTGGGGTAAATATCAGAGCCGGGTAGCTGCTGCGGCACCACGCCAACTTTTGCCATTACTTTTCCGGCGAGGCCGGCGATCCGCATTTTGAGGCCCTTGAGGTCAGCAACGGTTTTGATTTCTTTGCGAAACCAGCCGCCCATTTGCGCGCCGGTGTTACCGGCGACAAAATTGATGATGTTGTGACCCGCATAAAACTCTCGCATCAATTCCAGCCCACCGCCGTGGTACATCCACGCATTTTGCTGGCGTGCGTTGAGGCCGAATGGCATGGCGGTGCCGAAGGCGAAGGTCGAATCGGTGCCGAAGTAATAGTAGGGTGCTGTGTGCCCGCACTCGACTGTGCCATCACGTACCGCATCCATCACTTTGGTGCCGGCCACAATCTCACCCCCTGCGAATAATTGAATGGTGAATTTGCCGCCGGTGGCCGCCGCTACGCGCTTGGAAATCACCTCCCCTGCCCCGTAAATCGTATCGAGGTTTTTCGGAAAGCTCGATTGGCAGCGCCACTTAATCGTTGGCAGCACGGCCGTTTGCGCGCTACTTAAGTTCGGTATCGCAGCTGCACCAGCCGCAAGCCCCACACCGGCGTTTTTTAGAAAATTTCGACGCTGCATAATCTCTCCCCAGTCAAAAATTATTCACCCGCGATGGATAATTTATCCACCAAAATAGAGCCGCATGAAATCGAGCCGAGTGCCAGTACATCATTGCCAATCGCAATAATGCCTTTGAGCATGTCTTTCATATTGCCGGCAATCGTGGTCTCTTCTACCGCGTAGGCAATCTCGCCGTTTTCCACCCAAAAGCCAGCAGCCCCGCGCGAGTAATCGCCGGTCACGCCATTCACGCCGCTGCCCATGAGCTCGGTGACGATAAAACCACGGTGCATTTTTTTTACCAACGCGGCAAAATCGAGCGCGCCGGGGGTGACGATTAAATTGTGTGCGCCACCGGCGTTGCCGGTGGTTTCGAGCCCTAACTTTCTGGCCGAATAACTGCCGAGAAAATAGCCCGCCACCACGCCCGCTTTCACCACCTCACGGCGCGCGGTGGTGACGCCTTCATTATCGAATGGCCCGCTGGCCAAACCCCGCGCCAGATATGGGTCTTCAAGGATTGACACAATTGGTGAAAGAATCTGCTGACCCATCGAATCCATCAAAAAACTAGCCCGCCGGCGTAGCGCCGCCCCGCTCACCGCATTCACATAGGCGTGGATCAAACCGGCCGCCATGGTGGCCTCGTAGAGCACGGGGAATTCACCGCTCGGTGCCTTGCGCGCACCCAAGCGCGCCACCGTGCGCTCACCGGCTCGCCGGCCAATCGCCGCCGCGCTCTCAAGCCCACTCTCCTCGCGCGCCACCGCATACCAATAATCACGCTGCATCCCGTTTTTATCCGAGGCAATCATGGTGGCACTCGCGCTGTGCCGCGTGGTGGGGTAGCCGCCCATAAAGCCTAATGAA